>JAIRMK010000032.1 GCA_031258755.1 Prevotellaceae bacterium | reverse complement strand
TTTTCGGCAGCCTGCAACGCCTCATTGCTGAAGTCGAGCGTGCTGCGGTAGTGCGCTTGCAGGATGAAAAACCGCACCGTCATGGGCGTGTAGGCCTGCGTCAGCAAGCGGTGCCGGCCGGTAAAAAATTCTTCGAGCAGAATGGAGTTGCCCAACGACTTTCCCATCTTCTGGCCGTTGATGGTAATCATGTTGTTGTGCATCCAGTAGCGGCAGGGCGGGTGGCCGTTGGCAATTTCCGACTGCGCAATTTCCGATTCGTGATGCGGGAACAACAAGTCCATGCCGCCGCCGTGAATGTCGAAGTGCTCGCCGAGGTATTTGCGCCCCATGGCCGAACATTCGAGGTGCCAACCGGGGAAGCCGTCGCTCCACGGCGATTTCCACCGCATGATGTGCTCGGGTTGCGCCTTCTTCCACAGGGCGAAGTCCACGCTGTGGCGCTTCTCATCCTGCCCCTCGAGGTTGTCGCGCGTAGCCGACAGCAAATCGTCCAGCACCCGTCCCGACAGTACGCCGTAGTGGTGGTGTTGGTTGTATTTTACGACGTCGAAATACACGGAACCGTTCACTACGTAAGCAAATCCGGCGTCGAGGATTTGCTGCACCATGTCGATTTGCTCCATAATGTGCCCGGAGGCGTTCGGCTCGATATTTGGCCGGCGCACGTTCAGCGCGTCCATCATGTCGTGGTAGCGGTCGGTGTAATACTTAGCTACTTCCATGGGTTCGAGCTGTTCGAGCCGCGCTTTCTTGGCCAGTTTGTCTTCGCCTGCATCGGCGTCGTTTTCCAGGTGTCCCACATCGGTGATGTTGCGCACGTAACGCACTTTGTAGCCTTTGTGCTGCAAATACCGGAACAGGATATCGAACGACACGGCCGAGCGGGCATGTCCCAAATGCGGGTCGCCATACACGGTGGGGCCGCATACATACATGCCTACGTGCGGCGGATGCAGCGGTTCAAACGCTTCTTTTTTACGAGAGAGGGTATTATATATTTCCATACATTTTATTTTTTTAATACCGGTAAAAAATTTTCACTGGTTATTACAGACGATCCTGTCTCCGCCTCCAACCTTTTGCGAGCCGTTTTGGCTACACGTCCACCTCTTTTTCCTGCATTTGCGTTTTCCGATAATCCTTTGGCATTTTCTTTTTGAGCAATTTGTCGGGTTGAAAGTTCGGCTAGGGCCGTGAAAATAAGTTCTGCTTCACTCATG
This sequence comes from Prevotellaceae bacterium, assembly GCA_031258755.1. GTDB lineage: Bacteria > Bacteroidota > Bacteroidia > Bacteroidales > UBA932 > JAIRLC01. The sequence continues at coordinate 6,518 of JAIRMK010000032.1, read as the reverse complement.
TGATCTCTAAGATTTTGAGTTTTCAATCCTTTCAAATTTTTGTGTTGTCTTACGGTAAGATCCGACCATTCTTTATGAATAACATTTGTTAACAAAGCAAATTCATCTTGTTGTATGATACCCGAAGATTTCCAATAGTCTGTGAGCTTATTACGGACTTCTTGCCCATTCATGCGTTGTTGTATCCATTTTTCGCTATGACCTAACCGTTGCCAATTTTCACGGGCACGATCGAGACTTTGTTCCGGATCGGCTATTTCTTGCATACGCTCCCGGCCAACTTTCGCTAACCATAGTTTAAATGGCTCGGCTTTAGGAGAGGGGATAGACTGGATGATACGAAAAAGCTGCTCTGTGTCGGCCACATCAGTTTTACGCATTTTACCATCTTCGGCTTGCATTTTCAACTGTCCCAGATTTTGGGACAGTTCGCTTCCTTCTGCATGGAGTTTGGTTTTTAGTGCGTTCCAATATTTACGAGGCCGTGGACTTTCGGTTAATATCTCTATGATATCTATAATCGAAAAATACCATTTTTCTTCTGTTTCATCCCAATAAGTCCGAACCTTTTTGCTTTCAAACAATTTTATGTTATTCATAAACTTATGAAAAGATTAATACCGTTAATCCGACAATTACACAATATAGCGCAAAATAAATAAGTTTCCCTTTTTTTACCAAATTAACCATCCATTTACAAGCTATACAGCCTGTAGCAAAGGATGTAAAAAAACCAACAATGAGCGAGAATGAAGGTATAGTTGCCGTTCCCGCAAAATCACCTTTTAATATATCTAAAAATGTTTCACCTAAAATAGGAACCAGCACCATTAAAAAAGAAAATTGTGCTACAGTTTCCTTTTTATTGCCTAAAAGTAATCCGGTAGAAATAGTTGCACCCGAACGCGATAAACCGGGAATTACCGCACACGCTTGTGCTATACCAATGATAAATGCGTTTTTAAAAGAGATTTCTTGCTTGGTGCGTGGTCTTGCATAATAGGAAAAAGTAAGCAAGCATGCCGTAAGTAATAATCCGCCACCCACAATATATAAATTGCTCCCAAATAATGCTTCTACTTGGTCTTTAAAAAATGCGCCTATTAGCCCTACGGGAACCATGGATATAAATATTTTCAGCACATATTTTGTTTCATTATTCCATTGGAGCCGGAATAAATTTATAAATAAATTACTTATTTCAGGCCACAGTATCACCATTGTGCTGCACACTGTTCCGGCATGTACGACAATGGTAAATGTGAGATTGTCGGCGCTTTTATTCCCAAACAAAACGTTTATTATTTCAAGATGTCCGCTACTGCTTACCGGAAGAAATTCCGTTAAGCCTTGAATTATTCCCAAAATAAACGCTTCTAATCCACTCATGCCTTTTTCGGTTTTTTCATAATGGCGTAGATTTCAAACATGAAGCCCCCCACAATGAGAATGGTTGACAACGTGATGCGCCGGAAGCTGAACAGGGCTTCCGCATTAAATACCTCAGGGTTTTTTGAGCCGCCGCCTATCATGAGCAGGTATCCCAGCACCATAATTCCGAAGCCGATAGCAATAAGTTTATAATTTTGTTTATCTAACGCAAAATTAGAGGGGGTAGGCGGTTCAAAACCTTTTTTTTGTGCCAGCGTGAATGATTTTTTAGGGAGTGTCTTAGCCATATTTATAATTTTTCAATAGTACAATTTATCACTGTCGATGCGTATGAACTTGTTCACAGCAAAAAGCGTGGACACAAAACTAATAAGCATGCCCAGCACCACGACGCAAAGGAAAAGAAATAACCACAAATTCGAATCTACAACACCCATGATTTCGCCAAATTCATTTTGGGCTGCGTACAGCACGCCGATGAGCAGTCCAATAGCGATAGCGCCCGAAAACAGACCTTGCAAAAGACTGCGCCACAGGAACGGCCGTGTAATGAACCACTGTGTAGCGCCCACCAGCCGCATGGTGTTGATGAGAAACCGCCGGGCGTAAATGCTGAGGCGAATGGTGTTGTTGATGAGCACAAGGGAAATGAACAGCATCAGGGAAATAAACACCAGCAGGACAAATCCGGTTTTCTGAATATTTTTATTCACCATTTCAACGAGTGAACGCTGATATGTAATCTCCCGGATATGGGGTATCATGGAAAGTTTTTTTTCGATGGTTTCCACACTGTCGATTTGTGCGTAGCGACCTTTGATTTTGGCCTCCACAGCAAGCGGCAGGGGATTGAAATCAAATACGGTCATGAAGTCGGAACCGAGCAGCAGTTTCATTTCTTCGGCGGCTTCTTCTTTCGATATGTATTTGGTTTCATTAATATAGGGCGCGGCGTCGAGTTGTTTGCGCACCCAGGCGGCGTCGGCTTCGGTGGCGTTTTCGTCGAGAATGATGGTAAGCGTCAGGTTTTCCTTAAAATATTCGGAGAGGCGATGCGCATGCAGCAACAGCATACCCGACGCGCCAAGTAGAAACAGCACGAGCGAAATACTGACCACGGCAGAGAGGTAGGAACTTCTCAACCTGCGGGTAGTACTGTTTTTTTCATACTGGGCCATATTCAGATAAAATTATGTGACAAAGATACATGAAAAAATCCATTTAATCACTTTCTTAACAGTTTGCCGATTTGCAGGAGCATGTCGGTGAATACCATTTTAGCATTGCCGTTCTGCGCAATGTGTTCCTGGGCTATATTGAGTTCGTGGAAAATGTTTTCCACATTGCGTTCATTGACAAAAGGAGAAAATTTTTGTGCAAACTGTTCCTCTTCGCCCATGAGATATACGACGTCCGGCGTGTCGCGGTTCAACATAAAACTTTCGCGGATGAGATGTTGTGCATACAGCAGGAAATTTTTTTGTTTTTCGCGGCCTGCCTTGGCCAATTCTTCTGCCCAGTCGAAGAGTTCTAAAAATTTAGCCGCATAGGCGTTACGCATCATAAACGTAAACCATTCGAAAAATTCATTTTCTTCGCGACTGTTTCGCATAAGCGTCAACGCATGGCTGTAGCTACCGCCTGCCAGTCGGGCGATTTTCCCGGCGTCGGCTTCAGGCAGCCCCTCGCGTTGTTGCAAGGCCGCTTCCAATGACGGCGCATCAATGGGTGGAATGTGCACCGGCATGGTGCGCGAAAGGATGGTTTTGATAATATGGTTGGGACTTTCGCTTACGAACAGCAGAACGGTTTTGTCGGGCGGCTCTTCCACGAGTTTGAGCAGGCGGTTGGCAGCTTCGTGTCCCATGCGTTCGGGCAGCCAAAGAAGCAGGATTTTATATTCCGACTCGAAAGATTTGAAGTTCAGTTTTTCGATAATGCGCGTAGCCTCGTGCACGCTGATACGGCCTTGCTTGTTCTCTATGTCGAGCGCTTCGTACCACTGCGCTTCGGTAAGATAGGGATTGCCCATCACGGCGTCGCGCCATTGTGGCAGAAAATGGTCGGTAATCAACTTGTCGGCCGTGACGCTTTTGGTGGAGTTCACCGGCACGGCAAAGTGCAGGTCGGGATGGATGAGTTTCTGTATCTTGTTGCACGACGGGCACACGCCGCACGAGTCGGCGGCCGTGCGGTGGGTACAGTTCAGGTATTGGGCGTACGCCAGCGCCAGCGGCAAATTCCCGCAGCCCTCCGCGCCCCAGAACAATTGCGCATGGCTGATACGCCCGTCCTGCACCGTTTGCAGAAGTTTCTCCTTGAGGTGTTGTTGCCCTATGACCGATTGAAACTGCATGGAGCAAAGGTATGAAATTTAGTTGAGAATTAAAAGTACAGCACCATTTCACAATTCTTGCAGTCGAAAGTCAACTTGATTTTCCGGCCGTTGTTGAGCAGGTATAGCGGCTCGTGCAGCGTTTTCCCGGGATTTTTCTTCGGACAATATCCCAGTTCATGCTTCAGGCAGTATTTTGTACGCATGCAGTGCGCCTGCTGCGGGTGTGCAATTTCAAAGGCCGGTGCGGCAACGGTTGCGCCATGCCTTGCATAAAATTGTTGCGCCAGCGCATTGGCCACATTGGCGCGATAATCTACGGTAGCTTTGGGGTAGGGGACGGAATTGGGCGTAAGGACGGCCTGCGGACGTTTGCGCTGTTGTTCGCGCGCTGTTTCCAAACGAGCCAGAAGCTCGCGCCGCCACTGGTTAAGCGTGGATACCGGAAAAAAATACGCCGGGTCGTTTTGCAGGAAGATATGACGCATTTTAAAAACCGTATTGCCGGTTTTTTCGAGTTGTACCTTGATGTTTTGGTTGATGTTGCCGGGGTTGGCCGCCGGTGAAAAGGTGTTGGGCGCCACTAATTCCGCCTCGATGTCGTCTTCATCCTTTGCCGCCAGCCTGATGTGGTCATGGGTGGAAACAAACCGCAGGTCAACGGCTATCGTACGTATGGCGGGATTTTGCAATTGCTTTTCAAAGGCATGGTCGTAGTTGCGGTACAGCGTGGCGCCCACTTGCAGGCCTTGCATATTTTGCACAAACACCTTTTCGCCTTCCACTTTGTTTACGTTGGTGCCGCAAAGTTGGCGACGGCGGTCGAAAAAGCAGATACCGTCGGCGTTGTGCAAAGCCACGTCACCTTTATAATACAGGTAGCCGGCATGGAGTGCCGTCACGACGCCTATTTCCTGCCCAACCGCTTTGGCCGTGTGAAACGAAGCAAGCCGTTCCGGTCGTCCGTGCAGAAAATAATCGGTAAACCCGCGCGAAAAAGTGCGTGCCGGGTTTGGCGTGAAAAAGTAAGCGGAAGTCCCCGACGATGCTTTTTTGTACTTGTCGCCGGTCAGCAGGGCATCTATTTGTTGCCGGTAGTAACTCACCACATTCTTCACGTAGCTTTCGTTCTTCAGCCGTCCTTCGATTTTGAAGGACGTAATCCCGGCTTGCAGCAACTCCGGCAGCGATTGGCTGAGATTGAGGTCGGGTAGCGACATCAGGTGTTTATTTTTCACCAGCGTGCGGCCGTTGGCGTCAAGCAGGTCGTATGTGTTCCGGCAGGGTTGGGCGCACGCGCCGCGGTTGGCGCTGCGGCCGGTAAGCGCTTCGCTGAGGTAACATTGCCCGCTGTAACACACGCACAGTGCGCCGTGCACAAAAAATTCCAGGTCAACCGCAGTGTTTTGCCGGATGTCGCGGATTTGTGCCAAAGAAAGTTCACGTGCCAAAATGACACGCTGAAAACCTGCGGCCTGCAAAAATTTCACTTTTTCGGGCGTGGCGTTATGCGTTTGTGTAGAGGCGAAAAGCGGAACAGGCGGAAGACTCATTTCGAGCAGCGCCATGTCTTGCACAATCACCGCGTCGATGCCGGCGTGCCAGGCCTCAACCGCTAAGGCACGCGCCGCTTCCAGTTCGTGGTCATACAAAATAGTGTTGAGGGTGAGATACACTTTTGCGTAGTAACGGTGCGCATAGCGGATGAGCCGTTCAATATCGGTCATGGCGTTGCCGGCCGCTTCGCGTGCGCCGAAGCGCTGTGCGGCGATATACACGGCGTCGGCGCCACAGTCGATGGCCGCTTTTCCTCCGTAATAATCTTTTGCCGGAGCCAGAAGTTCTATGATTGATGCGGGTTCCATAGGGTATAAAATTCGAGCGGAAGATGAATTTGTTCACCTTCCGCTCTCTAACCAAACCTTTAGAAACCTATGAAAATTGTTTTCATAAATAGATAATGCAAAAAGCGTGCCAAAAGTGTGTCGGAAGGTAAATTTTTTTTAATATTTTTTTTAATCACAGGAAACGAGGCTTATACATTAAAACGAAAATGCATGATGTCGCCATCCTGCACCACGTACTCTTTTCCCTCCACATTGATTTTTCCGGCGTCGCGACAGGCCGGTTCGGAGCCATACTGCAGATAGTCATCATATTTTATCACTTCTGCGCGAATAAACCCCTTTTCGAAGTCGGTATGGATAATGCCGGCCGCCTGCGGCGCTTTGGTACCTTTTATATATGTCCATGCACGCACCTCTTTTTCGCCCGCCGTAAAATAAGTTTCCAAATTCAGCAGTTTGTAGGCCGCGTGAATGAGGCGCACCACGCCCGATGCTTGCAGCCCCGCCGCCTTCAAAAACTCCTGCCGCTCCTCATACGTATCGAGTTCCGCGATTTCCGATTCGATTTTGGCTGCTACCACGAGTATTTCGGCGGGCTCGTCTTTCACGGCTTCGCGCACCGCGTCCACATATTGGTTGCCTGTTACCGCCGAAGCCTCGTCCACGTTGCACACGTAGAGCACCGGCTTGTTGGTGAGCAGGAACAGCTCGTGTGCCGTTTTCCGGTCTTCCGCATTGTCGAACGTCACCGTGCGTGCCGATTTCCCCTGCACGAGCGCTTCCTTGAATTTCACGAGGATGTCATACGTGCGTCTGGCGGTTTTATCGCCGCCGGTTTGCGCCTGCTTCTGCACCTTGCCGATGCGGTTTTCCACCGTTTCGAGGTCTTTGAGTTGCAGTTCGGTATCGATAATCTCCTTGTCGCGCACCGGGTTTACGCTTCC
>JAIRMK010000203.1 GCA_031258755.1 Prevotellaceae bacterium | reverse complement strand
CGTCAACAGCGCTTTTGTTTCCTGATACAAATACGTTTTGTTGGCCGACCCGCCGCCCTTGGCCAGGCACAGGAACTTGTATTCCGCACCTTCAACGGCATACAAATCAATCTGCGCAGGCAGGTTGCAGCCTGTATTTTTCTCGTCGTACATGGTCAGCGGCACATTTTGCGAATAGCGCAGGTTCTCTTCGGTGTAAGTCTTGTACACGCCCAGCAACAACGCCTCTTCGTCGCCGCCGCCTGTCCACACCTGTTGCCCCTTCTTGCCTACGATGATTGCCGTTCCGGTATCCTGGCAGAAGGGCAACAGCCCCTTGGCCGACACTTCGGCATTGCGCAGGAAAGTCAGCGCCACGTATTTGTCGTTTTCACTGGCTTCGGGATCGGCGAGGATAGCGGCGACTTGCCGCTGGTGCTCGGGACGCAGCAGAAAAGCCACATCGCGAAAGGCCGCATTGGCCATGGCCGTCAGCCCTTCGGGCTGCACCATCAACATTTCTTTGCCGTTAAAATTCGCCACCGACACGTAATCTTTCGTCAGTAAATAATATTCGGTGGTGTCTTTGCCCGTCGGGAATGGGGGTTGATAAAAAAAAGGTGTCATAAAAATTATTTATAAGATGTTGTTTTTAGTTTATTAATCACTAATCGTTAACCATTAAATAGGCTTTCATAAATTCATTCAAATCGCCGTCGAGCACCGCCTGTGTGTCGGACGTTTCGCAGGCGGTACGGTGGTCTTTCACCATTTTGTAAGGGTGCAACGTGTAACTGCGGATTTGCGAGCCCCATTCTATTTTCTTTTTCTGTCCTTCTATTTCGGCCTCTTTCTCCCGCCGCTTGCGCAGTTCGAGGTCGTACAGGTGCGATTTCAAAATCCGCAGGGCGTTGTTGCGGTTGTCAAGTTGCGAGCGGGTTTCCGTATTTTCCACCGTAATGCCCGTAGGAAGGTGGCGCACCCGCACGCCCGTTTCCACCTTGTTCACGTTCTGCCCGCCGGCGCCGCTCGAGCGGTAGGTGTCCCATTCCAGGTCGGACGGGTTGATTTCAATCTCGATGGTGTCGTCGATGGCCGGGATGATGAACACCGACGAGAACGTGGTTTGCCGCTTGCCCTGCGCATTAAACGGAGAGATGCGCACCAGGCGGTGTACGCCGTTTTCGGCTTTCAGGTAGCCGTAGGCATAATCGCCTTCAAATTCCAGCGTAGCCGATTTGATGCCCGCCTCGTCGCCGTCGAGCACATCGCGCATTATCACCCTGTAGCCGTTACGCTCGCCCCAGCGCATGTACATGCGCATGAGCATGGCCGACCAGTCGTTGCTTTCCGTGCCGCCCGCACCCGAATTGATTTTCAGGATGGCGCCCATCTTGTCGGCCTCCCCGCCGAGCATGTTGCGCATTTCCAACTCGTCTATCGCGGCAAGGGCTTTGGCATATTGCGCATCCACGTCAGCCGCGGCGCTTTCGTCCTGTTTCGCGAAATCGAACAGCACGCCCAAGTCCTCCACGGCCGAAACGACCGCGCGGTACTTCTCCACCCACGATTTCAGCGAGGCGACTTTCTTCAATTGCTGTTCAGCCGCTTTCGGGTCGTCCCAAAAGCCGGCCTGTTGTGTTTTTTCCTCTTCCGAGGCGACCTCGATTATTTTATCATCGATGTCAAAGACACCTCCTCAACGTCTGTTCACGTTCTTGCAGGTCTTTGAGTTGTTCGGCAGTAATCATCTTTACAAAATTTGCCCAAAGTTACTGTTTTTTTCTGAAATATTTCTCTTAAACCTCTCTTAAAAGTATCCATCTGGAATTTGCAGCAACTCCTGCGAAAATTAATTTAACGGTCATTATCTTAATGTGGATTACAAAAATAAATTTGTTTCAAAAAATATGTTACATTTGTATTTTATCTTTAACTATAAGTATTATGAAAAAAATTTTAATTCTTTCGTTGACCCTTATCCTGGGGATAGGTGCAACAGCCCAAGTTAAATTTGGTGTAAAAGCCGGCCTTAATCTGTCAAGCCTTTCTGACGTAGAAACCTCTGCTTCAGGAGCTAGTATTTTGATTGAAGAAAATGATGGTATGGCGGTGGGATTTCATGTCGGTGGTTTTGTCAATTTCAGTTTTGGGCAATATATCGGACTACAACCCGAACTGTTATTCTCTATGCAAGGTGACAAACAAAAAGTACCTTCTACCCTTCTTCCCGCAGGGTCTAATGGGAGTACTGACTATACTTTCGATTACATCAATATTCCTGTATTATTGGATATTAAGCCCTTTGCTAATTTCAGTATTCTGGTAGGTCCGCAAATCGGGTTTAATATTTATAAATCGGCTACAATAGACGGTAAAACCATGTCTGGCAGCGAGATGGACGATTCTTTCGAAGTCGTACTTGGTAAAAAACCTTTCAAGAGTTTTGACTTTGCTGTAGTAGGAGGGTTACAATATACCTTTATTGAGTATCTCACCATTGGGGCACGGTACAATTTTGGTTTAACAAATGCGTTTAGCCTTAGTGAATCAGGCGTTGATATAACTGGATGGAAAAATAGTGTAATCCAAATTAGTGTGGGCTGGATTTTCTAAACAAACCCACGAAAAAATTATTTTTTACTAAATTATTTTTTTAATTCAAAAATATACTTACATTTGCAGTATCAACTATTTATTAACTTTTAAATTTTAAGCATTATGAAAAAAATTTTAATTCTTTCGCTTGCCCTTATTCTAGGAATAGGTGCAACTGCCCAAGTTAAGTTTGGAGTAAAAGCTGGTCTTAACCTGTCAAGTGT
>JAIRMK010000049.1 GCA_031258755.1 Prevotellaceae bacterium | reverse complement strand
GAGGCATTGAACAGCACGCGGCTCTTGAAACTCTCCGTCCAGTGCATTTGCATTTCCACGATAAATTGCCGCCCCGATTTATCGGTGCAATGCACATCGACTATGGAGTTTTTCTGACCGGGGAGTTCCGGGGTCAACTCCGGGGTCAGGTACTCCAGCTCCACAATCTGTTGCGAGGGCTCCAAGGGCAACATGCTATTGAGTAAACTCCTGCACAGATGCTTGTGTTCGCCAAAAATGCGTTTAAAAATCAAGTCGTTTTTCGGGTCGAGATAATGTGCCATAATTGAGTAGTGAATAAATTATGCTGCAAAGGTAATAAAAATTTCATAATTCCAAGATTTCAAGATTTACGCTCAACGTTCAACCAATTTTGTTAACAGCGTCAATAAAGGCTTCGATAGAGGCGGCGACGATGTCGGTATTGGCGGCAAAGCCATAATAGACGTTTCCGTCGCAGGCCACCTGCATGTGTACTTTTCCCACGTCGTCGCTGCCCTTGTTCATCGCCTGAATAAGAAATTCCTGAATGGTCATCTGCCGGTGTACAATCGTCTTCACCGCTTTTATGGCGGCGTCAACCGGGCCGTTACCCGAAGCGGTCGCCTCAAACTTCTCCCCTGCAATATTGAGACAAACACTGGCCACCGGCCGCACGCCAATACCGGAAGTAACCTGCATATATTCCAGCTTGATGCGAAACGACGCTTTACGCCCTTCACCGGCAAGCATCAATATATCATTATCTCTTATATCTTTTTTGCGGTCGGCCAATTTCAGAAACTCCTGATAAATATTATCCAGCTTTTCCCGGTCAAGCTCTATGCCGAGCATCTGCAGGTGATGCTTCAGGGCGGCGCGGCCGCTTCTCGCCGTAAGGACGATTGAATTGTCGTCAATTCCGACGTCTTTCGGGTCTATAATTTCATACGTCTGCACGTTTTTCAATACGCCGTCCTGATGAATACCGGACGAATGGGCAAACGCATTACGGCCTACGATGGCCTTGTTCGGCTGCACCGGCATGTTCATCAGGCTCGAAACCATACGGCTCGTGGAATATATCTCCCGCGTGTTTATATTCGTTGCTACGCCGAGGTGTTTATGACATTTCAAAATCATGGCCACTTCTTCGAGCGAAGTATTACCGGCGCGTTCGCCTATTCCGTTAATCGTCAGTTCTGCCTGCCGCGCACCGTTTGCTATGCCGGCAATCGTATTGGCCGTAGCCATACCGAGGTCATTGTGGCAATGCGTGGAGATAATCGCTTTATGAATACCGTCCACGTGCTCCATGAGATATTTGATTTTAGCGCCAAACTCCGCAGGCAGGCAATAGCCTGTCGTGTCGGGAATATTCACGACCGTGGCGCCGGCTTTTATCACCGCCTCCACCACGCGTGCGAGATATTCGTTTTCGGTGCGCCCGGCGTCCTCGCAGTAAAACTCCACATCTTCCACATACTTCTTGGCGTATTTCGTCGCCGCCACCGCACGTTTCAGGATTTCCTCCTGCGTAGCATTAAACTTATATTTTATGTGATACGCCGAAGTTCCTATTCCCGTGTGAATACGTTTGCGCTTTGCGTATTTAAGCGCTTCGGCCGCCACGTCAATGTCCTTTTCCACCCCGCGCGTGAGGGCGCACACAGTGGGCGATGTAACCGCTTTTGAAATCTCGACCACCGAGTTGAAATCGCCCGGGCTGGAAACCGGAAAACCGGCTTCAATAATATCCACGCCCAATAATTCGAGGGCTTTCGCCACCTGTATTTTCTCTACAGTGTTAAGCTGGCAGCCGGGAACCTGTTCACCGTCGCGCAGCGTAGTGTCAAAAATAAACAACCTGTCCATTAATTGTTCTCCGGACGAAGTTTGCGGACTACTGCGCCGGTACGCCACATTTCACTGTTGCGTAAAGCGGACAGTTCTTCATTCAGCTTTTCGCGATAGTCCGGTTGGGAATTGGAGTTAATCGAGCGCTGCGCCTCGTTTCCGTTTGCCACTTCCTGATAAAGTTTTTCAAAAACAGGTTTGGTGACGTCATGAAACGGCCCCATCCAGTCTAATGCGCCCCGCTGCGCCGTTGTCGAACAGTTGGCATACATCCAGTCCATTCCGTTTTCCGCAAACAAAGGCATCAGCGACTGCGTCAATTCCTCCACCGTTTCATTAAACGCTTCCGACGGCGAATGGCCGTTTTCGCGCAACACTTCATATTGCGCAAGCAAAATTCCCTGTATAGCGCCCATCAGTGTACCGCGCTCGCCGGTCAAGTCCGAATACACTTCTTTCAGGAAAGTAGTTTCAAACAGGTAACCCGACCCCACGCCTATGCCCAGCGCCATCACACGTTCTTTGGCACGGCCTGTCGCATCCTGATAGACGGCATAGGACGAATTAAGCCCGCGTCCCTGCAAAAACATACGGCGCAGGGAAGTGCCCGAGCCCTTCGGAGCGACCAGAATTACGTCCACATCGGCAGGGGGAATGATATTCGTGCGCTCCTTATAAGTAATAGCGAAACCATGTGAAAAATACAGCGCCTTACCTGCCGTAAGATGTTTTTTAACAACCGGCCAAAGCGCTATCTGAGCGGCGTCTGATAACAGGTACTGGATGACGGTGGCGCGCGCGCAGGCCTCTTCAATTTCAAATAACGTTTCGCCGGGCGTCCAGCCGTCAGACACTGCCTTCTCCCATGTCTTGCCTTTGCGCTGGCCAACGATAACGTTAAAACCGTTATCGCGCAAATTCAGGCTTTGCCCGGGCCCTTGCACGCCATATCCGATAACTGCGATAGTTTCGCTTTTCATTACTTCTTTCGCTTTTTCCAGGGAAAACTCTTCGCGGGTAACTACATTTTCGTTTACCCCTCCAAAATTAATTGTTGCCATAGCTTTAAATTTTATAGGTTAATAATAAATTGTTAATTTCCTGTTGTGCCAACTCTTCATCCATATTATAATACGCTTTCAGGATATCCACACGCTTGTCAAGTTGCTTAACCACCTTCTCGATTGTCACCTCGTCGGCAAAGGCCGTAATGGTAAATTTATGAACTCCGGCGATGGTTGAAGGAGACACGAAAAGCGTCTCTATATTCAATTGCCGGCGGGTAAATATAATCGTAATCTGATTAAGCAAGCCTACCATGTTTTCCGAAAAAATGATAATGGTAAAAAGTGTTTTATTCTCCATATTCATACATCAACTCTTTTTTTAATTTAATCAATAAAGCATTTCCGTAATACTGCCTCCCGCAGGAACCATAGGGTAAACCTTACTGGTCTCTTCCACATGCGCGACTAAAAGAAACGAGCCCTTATAATCCAGCATTTCTTTTATCGCGTAATCCAATTCTTCACGCTTCCATACTTCCCGCGCACCTATTCTGAAAGCTTTCGCTATAGACATAAAATCCGGATTTTCCATGCTCGTGCAGGAATAACGTTTGTGAAAAAATAACTCTTGCCACTGGCGTACCATGCCAAGATAGTTATTATTCAAAAGAATGATTTTAATGTCCAACTTTTCCTGCATGATTGTACCCAACTCCTGCAAGGTCATCTGCAGCCCCCCATCACCGGTAAAGAGACAGACAGTCCTGTCGGGAGCGCCTATCTTGGCGCCAATGGAAGCCGGAAGACCAAATCCCATCGTTCCAAGCCCGCCGGAAGTAATGACACTTCTCGTCTGGCTGTATTTAAAATAACGCACGCTCATCATTTGATTTTGCCCCACATCCGTAACAAGAACAGCCCTGTTCCCGGTAGCTTCCGATACTTTACGGACAATCTCTCCCATGTGTAACACCGCATCATCGGGGCACAGTTCTTTCTTTATGACTTTTTCGTATTCTTCCTCCTCATCCGGTGTGAACGAAGCTATCCATTCCTCATGTGCAGCCGGTTTCAGCAATTTGGTAATCTCCCGCAGTGATGTTTTTGCATCTCCCAACACCTTCACATCCACCTTCACATTCTTGTCAAATTCGGAATTATCAATATCAAGATGTATAACCTTAGCCTGTCTTGCGTAGGTGTTGAGGTTGCCTGTAACACGGTCGTCAAAACGCATACCGATTGCAATAAGCACATCGCACTCGTTCGTCTTGCGGTTAGGGCCTATGTTGCCGTGCATACCCAACATTCCCTTATTCAAGCGGTAATCGGAGGGCATCGCAGACAAGCCCAGCATGGTAGAGCCCGCGGGCACATCCGCCCTGTCCAGAAAACATTTCAGTTCCTCCTCCGCACCACTCAGCGTAACGCCCTGCCCGACCAGCGCAAAAGGCCTTTCGGCATTATTGATTAACTCCGCAGCCTTTTCAATACGCTCATGATTGATGTCCGGCCACGGCCGATAACTCCTGATGAAATCGACAGGCTTATACGAATAATCAATCCGCTCCATCTGTGCATCTTTGGCGATATCGATGACCACAGGCCCCGGACGTCCTGTAGAGGCAATATAAAAGGCACGCGACACAGCCCATGCCACATCCCCGGCATGTCGCACCTGATACGCCCACTTCGTTATCGGAAGTGTAATGCCCATCACATCCACCTCCTGAAAGGCGTCTGTTCCCAACAACGGCGAGGGCACCTGTCCGGTAACAACCACCATTGGCGTACTGTCGAGCATCGCATCGGCTATACCTGTAATCGTATTGGTTGCGCCCGGCCCCGACGTGACCAGCGCCACGCCCACTTTGCCGCTAACCCTGGCATAACCCTGTGCAGCATGTGTCGCCCCCTGCTCATGACGCACCAGCACGTGGCGCAACTTATCCTTATAGTCATACAGTATATCGTAAATCGGGATTGCCTGTCCCCCGGGATAACCAAAGATACACTCTACCCCCTCCGCAATCAACGCGCGAAGCAACGCTTCCGAACCGGTAATTTTATCCATCCTCATTTCTTATTCAACATTTATCAATTTTATCATTCAACACTCCAATGTCCTCACCCCGCCCCTGTCGGCCGAAGCGACCATTTTTGCATAAGCCTGTAACGCTTTCGACACTTTCCTGTCACGCACAGGCTTCCATGCGTTTTTCCCCTTGCCCTCCTCCGCTGCACGGCGGGAAGCAAGTTCCTCATCGCTCAACTTCACATTTATCGTTCTTCCGGGAATATCTATCTCTATCAGGTCTCCGTCTTTCACGAGGCCAATGGCGCCGCCGGAAGCCGCTTCGGGCGACACATGCCCGATGCTCAGACCTGACGTCCCCCCGCTGAAACGCCCATCGGTTATAAGCGCACATGCCGCACCGAGATGCATCGATTTTATATAGGACGTGGGATAAAGCATCTCCTGCATCCCAGGCCCTCCCTTCGGCCCCTCGTAGGTTATGACGACAACATCTCCGCGACAAACCTTGCCTTCTAAAATACCGGCACAAGCGTCTTCCTGCGAATGAAAAACTTTGGCAGGGCCGCTGAAACGCCATATACTTTCATCGACGCCCGCCGTCTTTACCACACATCCGTCAAGCGCGATATTGCCTTTCAACACCGCAAGGCCGCCGTCCTTTGAATAAGCATGCGCCACATCGCGAATACAACCGGCCGCACGATTTTTATCAAGCGCATTATAGCAGGCCGCCTGCGAGCCCATGGTCAGGTTAAACTTTCCGGCCGGCGCACTTTGGTATATCTTCAAGACCTCCCCTGAAACGTCAGTATTCATAATATCGTACCTCTCGATAGCCTGTCCAAGCGTCAGGCCATCCACGCGCTTCACCGACGTATCAAGCAATTTGCCTTTTGCCAGTTCGCTCATAATGGAAAGCACCCCCCCTGCACGATTGACGTCCTCTATATGGTACTTTTGCGTATTAGGCGCAACTTTACACAGACATGGCGTCCGGCGCGAAAGGAAGTCGATATCGTCCATGGTAAAGGCAACGCCCGCTTCGGTTGCGATGGCCAACAGGTGAAGTACCGTATTTGTAGATCCACCCATTGCAATATCAAGAGTCATGGCATTGAGAAACGCCTCACGGGTTGCAATACTTAACGGCAACACAGACGTATCATCATCCCTGTAATATTTGCAGGCATTGTCAACAATCCGTTTAGCCGCATCACGGAACAAGTGCAACCGGTTTTCGTGCGTGGCGACAATCGTTCCGTTTCCGGGCAAAGCCATACCGATTGCCTCATTCAGGCAGTTCATCGAATTGGCGGTGAACATGCCGGAGCAGCTGCCGCAAGTCGGGCAAGCATGCTCTTCTATTCCGGCTACTTCCTCATCACCGACCGATAAATCGGCAGATTTAATCATCGCGTCAATCAAGTCAAGGTGCTGCCCGCCCCACATTCCGGCCTCCATAGGCCCGCCGGAAACAAAAACGGCAGGGATGTTAAGACGCATGGCGGCCATGAGCATCCCGGGCGTAATCTTATCGCAATTACTTATGCAAACCATGGCATCCGCCTTGTGCGCATTAACCATATATTCCACGCTATCCGCAATCAAATCGCGCGAGGGCAACGAATACAGCATACCGTCATGCCCCATTGCAATACCATCATCTATGGCGATGGTGTTAAACTCCGCCGCAAAACAGCCGAGTTTCTCAATCTCGGCCTTAACCAACTGGCCGGCCTCATGCAGATGCACATGCCCCGGCACAAATTGCGTAAACGAGTTTACAACAGCTATAACCGGTTTACCCATTTGTTCCTTTTTCATTCCGTTGGCCTTCCACAATGCTCTTGCCCCGGCCATACGGCGCCCCTGCATACAAACTGAACTGCGTAATTCCATAGTTTACCACTTTAATCCTAACAAAAAACCTCTCTCTATTTGTTAGAGAAAGGTTTTATTTCATACAACTAAACCACACACATACCTTTCTCACGTGAATGGGCACAAGACCACGACGTGAATAATAGAAACCAAAATAGAAAGGATATGAATAACAATCATTGCATCATTTTCTAAAAATCCGGCAGCAAAGATACGATTAGTTTTGTTAACTCCAAACAATTTGAACAATATTTTTAGGGAATATTTTCAATTTTCAACTAATTTTCCGTTGACCGCTTTTTACGCTCATCATTTTTTAATGCGGTCAGTTCCGCAAGAAGACGGTCTTTTTCGGCGCGTTCCTGCGTAATGGTTTGCTCTTGTTCCGCAAGGAGGCGGTCTTTTTCGGAAATAACACGGTCTTTCTCGGCAAGAAGCGGCTCATACTCGTCCTCCACCTCAAACCGGCCTTCGTCTTTCGCCGAAGCAATCATGCTCAGGTTATGGCTGCGGATTTTCTCCAGATAATCATACTCCCGCCGGTCTTCCGCGCTGAGCCGGTCGCGCGCCAACACCTCCCGCGCCTTGTCCAAGCCCTTCGCCTTGAACTCGTCTTTAACCGCGTTGTGCTTCAAAAAGTAAATCCACTCGTCCAACCGGTCTTTGGCCACATCATTAAAATTGTTGACCTTTAAAATGTAATATTCAGGGTAAATATCCCCCGCTTCCTGAATGCCGAAAACCTTGCGCTGCGACACCGATAGTTGCAACTCATCCTGCCGGTGCAATCCCTTAAAGTGTGTTTTCCCATGATACACATAGTCCGCGCCCTGCCCCAAGTCAAAATACACAATGTTGACAGAATACACTTTTTTAATACCCACATAATCATCGCCCTGCCTCATCTGTTCGGCAATCACTTTGCTGGTGCCATACAGCATGCGCTGAAAATAGTCCATCTCGATATTGAACTGCAATTCGATAATCACCAATTCGCCGTTGGCGTCTTCTACCAAAATGTCCACTTGGTTGTGCTTGTCTTCGCGGTATTGCTTGTTGCTTTCGCTTTCCAGAATGTTTTTCACCTTTATATCACGCATAAGCAACTCGCTCAGGAAGCCTTCCAGCACATCGTAGTTGGCTTTGTTGCGCAACAAACGCTTCAAGGCGTAATCAAAGGAAATAAGTGCGCGTTCTTCCGGTTTAGATAAACTCATAAGAATGGTGTATTTTTTGCAAAGATAGTAAAAACTTTTTGGACAAAACGAATTAACGGTCTAAATCTTGTGGAAAATGTGGGGCATGGACGTTTGCCGTGCTCCTTTATATTGTGCGTCCCGGATATTGCTGAAGGGCGATTTCGAGGCACTGCATGGCCTTTTTCAGGTCGTCGACATTCAGGACGTAGGCAATGCGCGCTTCGTTCAGTCCGCGGCCGGGCGTCACGTAGAAGCCGGAGGCCGGGGCAACCATCACCGTTTGTTTTTCATACTCGAACGCTTCGAGCATCCATTGGGCGAACTTGTCGCAGTCGTCAACCGGGAGCTGCGCCACCGTGTAGAAAGCGCCTTCGGGCGTAGGACTGTGCACGCCTTTCATGGCGTTTAGCGCGCCAATCATGTAGTCGCGGCGATGGCGGTATTCGTCGCGCAGGGCGGCAAAGTATTCGGGCGAGGTTGTCAAGGCGCCTTCGGCCGCTATTTGCCCGTAGGCCGGCGAACACAAACGCGACTGTGCGAAACGCAACGCCGAAGCAATCACGTCCTTATTGTGGCTCACCACAGCGCCAATGCGCACCCCGCAAAGGCTGTAGCGCTTCGACACGGAATCAATCAACACCACATTTTGCTCCAAGCCTTTCAAGTCCATACAAGAATAAAACGGCTTGTCGCCATACAGGAAGTCGCGGTACACTTCATCGGCAAAGAGGTAGAGGTTGTATTTTTTCACCAGCGCGCCCAGCGCCTCCAGTTCGCTTTTCGTGTACACGTATCCCGTGGGATTGCTGGGGTTGCACAGCAGCACGGCTTTTGTCTTCGGGGTAATGGCCTTCTCAAACGCTTCCACCGGCGGCAGCGTGAAGTCCATGGGTTTACCGCTCGACACCGGCAACAGCGTCACGTCCGCCCAGCGGGCGAAGGCGCGGTAGTTCGTGTAAAACGGCTCCATCACAATCACCTCGTCGCCCGGGTTCAGGCAAATCATAAAAGTAAATATCAACGCCTCCGAGCCGCCGGTGGTCACGATGATGTCATTCACCGTAACGTCAATGCCAATGCTGTGGTAGTAGTTCACCAAGCCTACACGATAGCTCTCGTTCCCCGCCGAATGGGGGTACGACACCAACTTCAAATCATTGCGCTTCACCGCATCCAGCGCTGCTTCCGGCGCATGCACGTCGGGCTGGCCGATGTTCAGGTGATACACTTTTACGCCGCGCTTCTTGGCTGCTTCGGCATAAGGCACTAATTTACGAACCGCCGATAAGGGCATTTCTTTGGCTTTCTGTGAAATTTCCAACATATTTTTATTTTTTGCAAAGATAGCTTATTTTTCCGAAAACCGGTAGATTTCATAAGCGAAATCTTTCACGGTCATCGTTAACTCGTTGTCGGCAGACAGCGCCACAGGCGGCGTGTTGTGCAGCAGTGGCGACAGTGCATAGCCTTTCCCCGACGGCAGATACATCATCTCGAACGCATGCGCGGGAATGTGGATGTGCAGTTCCGCGTCCGGCGCATCGAAGTAGCAGACGAAAAGCAGCGTTTCCGTGTTCGTATAACGCAAGAACAGGTAACACCTGTCGATGAACGGCCGGCCGGTGTTAGCCCACATCAGGTCGTAGAAGGCGCCCTTGGCCACCGTGTTCGACGCGCCCACAAAGTTCAGCAGTTGTTTATAGTCCGCACGCAGTTGTTTTTGCGCGTCGGTCAGCAGTTGTCCGTCGAAGCGCCCGTTGTTGTTCCACTGTCGGAGCGCCGGCACGACGGTGTAGTCGAAGATGGACGTGCGGCCATCGTCGCCGCTGAAACCGGTGGCGCCTTCGGCTTTCTCGCCCACCTCCTGTCCGGCGTAAATCATCACCGGCCCCTGGTTCATGGCCGCCGACACCAGCATGGCCGGCAAGGCCTTTCGCGCATCGCCCGCAAAGGAAGGCGAAGCCACGCGTTGTTCGTCGTGGTTCTCTACAAAGCGCAACATGTTGTCGCCGATACCCTCCACCCGCTGCCAGCAATTTGTAATGGTAGAAGCCGGCTGCCCGTGACACATCACGGCGCGCAGGGTGTCATACAAGCCCACTTTATCATATAAATAGTCGAATTTCCCATTAAAAATATAATTGTAATATTCTTCCGGATGATACGTTTCGGCAATAAAAATAATTTCGGGATAGCGCGTTTTCACTTGCGGCAAAGCCCACGTCCAGAAAGCCAGCGGCACCATTTCCGCCATGTCGCAACGGAAACCGTCGATTTTCTTTTCCGCCCAAAACAGCAGGATGTCGAGCATTTTTTTCCACACGCCGGGTATGGGCGAGAAATACTGCACACCGCCGCCCCGGTAATCGACGCCGTAGTTCAGCTTCACGGTTTCATACCAGTCGAACACCGACGGATATGGCGTGAAACAGTCGTTGCCGGTGGCGCGCGCCGGACGCTCCGTGTAACGTATCTGCGCCGGGTCGAACGGCATGCCGAACGGTTGGATGCCCGCGGGCACTACAAAATCGCCATCTAAATAATAAAAGTCATTTTCCGGCGAAAAGTGTTTCGTGGTATCATCATCTTCCCCGAAATCCCTTATGCCCTTTGGCTTGGCAACAGACCGGTAGGTGCGCGCCACGTGGTTGGGCACAAAATCGATGAGCGCCTGCATGCCTGCCTTGTGTGTGCGGTGCACCAGCGCCTCAAACTCATCCATGCGGCGCTGCGGGTTCACCGCCAGGTCGGCGGCCACGTCGTAATAGTCGGTAATGGCGTATGGCGAACCGGCCCGACCCTTCACCACTTCGGGAAACTTATCGCTGGTGGCATGCGCCATCACGCCCGTGTACCACACATGCGTAACACCCAACGCCGCTATTTCATACAATGCCTTATCCGAAAAATCGTTGAATTTCCCCACGCCATTCTGCTCTCTTGTTCCGCCGAACACCTGATTTTCTATCGTATTCCCGAACAATCGCGGTAATACCTGATAGATGATTATTTTTTTCTGCATAGAGACTGTGTTATTCATACAAATATAGCAAAAAAATTATATATTTATGTGTTTGTCCTGCTTTTATTCAATTTTTTCGGTAAATTTGCAAAAAAATCAACTACAATATGAAAAAATTATGTGTATTCCTTATTTTTCTTTTGCCGGCAAGTTTTATGACTGCAAAAGGCCCCGACACCACCACGTATGAATTTACGGTAGTGAAAGAATTGAAAATAACGCCGGTGAAAAACCAAAGCCGGTCGGGCACTTGCTGGAGCTTCTCGGGATTGGGATTGGTTGAAGCAGAATTGTTGCGCATGGGAAAAGAAGAAGTCGATCTTTCGGAAATGTTTGTGGTTTATACCAACTACGCCGACCAGGCCAAAAAGTATGTGCGGCTGCATGGCGATGGAATATTTGCGGGCGGCGGCTCCTTCGCCGATGTATTATATACCATGAAGCACTATGGCGCCGTGCCGGAAGAAGCCATGCGGGGCTTGGAATATGGAGAAGACATCCACGTGCACGGCGAACTGGATGCACTCACCAAAGCATACGTGGACGCCGTCATAAAAAATCCGAACCGCAAGCTGTCGCCGGCATGGGAAAAGGGATTTAGAGGAATTTTAAACGCCTACCTGGGTGAAATCCCCGCTAATTTCACCTACAAAGGGAAGAATTACACCCCGCAAAGTTTCGCCGCATCATTGGGCTTCAATGCCGACGACTATGTGTCGCTGACATCCTTCACACACCATCCGTTCTACACGGAGTTTGCCATTGAAATCCCCGACAACTGGCGCTGGGCTACGTCATACAACCTGCCGCTCGATGAATTGATACAGGTATGCGACAACGCCATCAACACCGGCTACACCGTAGCTTGGGGCAGCGACGTGAGTGAAAAAGGATTTGACCGCGACGGCGTGGCCATTGTCCCGGAAGTGAAAACGGAGGAACTGTCGGGCTCCGACCAGACGCGGTGGTTAGGCCTCTCGCCGAGGGAGCGCGATGCGCAACTGCTCAACTTTTATAAACCGGGACACGAAAAGAACATCACGCCGGAACTGCGGCAAGCTGCGTTCGACAACTACGAAACTACCGACGACCACGGGATGTTAATCTACGGCATTGCCAAAGACCAACTCGGAACAAAGTATTACATGGTGAAAAATTCATGGGGCGAAACCGGAAAGTATAAAGGCCTCTGGTATGCGTCGGAAGCGTTTGTAAAATATAAAACCATCAACATTGTGGTTCACAAAAATGCACTGCCGGCCACGATTAAAGCAAAATTGGGACTGAAGTAATCTGAAATGAACGTTGAACGGTTTATAAGCGACAGACTGGCGGAAGCCATCAAGGAAATCTACGGACAGCCCGCACCGGAAGGCGTCTTACAACTGCAAGCCACACGCAAGGAGTTTGAGGGCGACCTCACGGCTATGATGTTCCCGCTGCTCAAAATAAGCCGCCAGTCGCCCGAAAAAACAGGCGAAACGGTGGGCGCATGGCTGAAAGAACACTGCGCGGAAGTGGCGTCGGTAAACGTGGTAAAAGGCTTTTTGAACATCAAGTTATCGGCGGAATTTTGGCATGCGCAACTGCAGCAAATCGCCGCCACGAAAGACTATGGCATTTGGCCGGGTTCGGGAAAAAC
>JAIRMK010000009.1 GCA_031258755.1 Prevotellaceae bacterium | reverse complement strand
GTATAATCTTCACAAGATATTTTTAAAACGTTATTAAAAGACAAATTTATAAAAAAATCTTATTTTTGTAAAAAATTTATGTATGGATAATATTTTCTCTATCGCCATACTGGTGTTGGCGCTCATAATCCTCGGATTAAACTTTTTCCCGGGAAGGAAACACAAGGCAGGCCGCGCAGCTTCCGGCGACGTCAACTTGCAGGCACTGCGGCTGCAAGCCTGCGAACGGCTCATCCTGCTTATGGAGCGCCTGGAGCCCACGGAACTGGTATTGCGCTATAACAACCGCGCCGGCACGGTGGCCGACCTGCAACTGTTCCTGCTGAACGCCGTGCGGGAAGAAACAGCGCACAACTACGCACAACAACTTTATGTAAGCAACGCGGTCTGGACACAGGTAATGGCCGCCCGCAATACCGTCATGAACCTGATTAACCAGTCGGCCGGCGCGTTGCAGCCCGGCGACCCGGCCGTCGCGCTCTCCAAAAAAATCATCGACAACGCCGCCCTGCTCGACCCGCAGCCCACGCTAAGCGCCATAAAAGCGATAAAAGCAGAAGCCCGTAAGAGTTATGAGTTAAGAACTAAGAACTAAGAATTTTATGGCGCGTATCGCTTTTATCATGAACCCTATTGCGGGAACCAAGAACAAGGAGGCCGCATGGTTGTATATCGGGCAGGTGTTTGGCCTGTCGCCCGATTATGAGCTTACGATGTACACCACTTCCTGCGCCAACGACGGATACAAAAAGGCGCTGCAATTTGCCAATGCTCATTACGACGTGGTAGTAGCTGTGGGCGGCGACGGCACGGTAAACGAAGTGGCGCGCGGGCTTCTATATAGTCAAACCGTTTTAGGTATTATCCCGATGGGGTCGGGAAACGGCCTGGCGCGACATCTTCAGCTCCCTTTAAACTTCCGCAAGGCCATTGAAATCATCCGTGCCGGCAACGTTCAGGTTATCGACGCTGCCGAAATCAACAGGAAAATATTTTTCTGCACGGCCGGCGTAGGGTTCGATGCATTAATCGGAAACCTCTTTAACCAGCGGGGGAAGCGGGGTTTGTATCACTACATAGGGCTGTCGACGAAAAAAGTGTTGAGCTACACGCCGCGCGAATATCTTATCCACATCGACGGCACATCTTTGCGGCGGAAAGCTTTCCTGATTACTGTGGCCAATGCCTCGCAATGGGGCAACAACGCCTATATCGCGCCGGAAGCCAATATCAGCGACGGCTGGCTCGATATCGTCATTTTGAATGAATATTCCCTTATCGAAGCGCCGTTGCTGCTGCCGCGCCTGTTCACGCGTTCCATCCACAAGGCATGGTCGACCGAAGTGTTGCGTGGCCGAAACATTCGCATCATCCGCACGAAAAACGACTACGTGCACTTCGACGGTGAATCGGCGGTCATGGGAAAAGCCATTGACATAAACGTCATCCCGCAGGCGCTGAAAGTAATTACGCCCTCCTTATAAATTTAAAAATTTAAAGATTTAAAAAATTAAATCATGAAATCTTTAAATCTTTAAATTAACTCGAGTTCTACGGTGAAATGGCGCATGTACGCTGCTTCTTTGACTATCCGCACGCCGCGCGTGATGGTTTCGCGCCGGTCGAATACATTTTTCAGCGCGGCGGCCACCACATCGATATGATTGTTGGTGTATGTTCTCCGGGGAATGGCTAAGCGCAGCAAGTCGAGGCCGCCGAAGCGGTTTTCGCGGGTTACCGGGTCGCGGTCGGCGAGCAGGTAGCCGATTTCGCAGCCGCGGATGCCCGCTTCGAGATACAGTTCTATGGTCAGTGTTTGTGCGGGAAATTCTTCTTTCGGCACGTTGGAGAGCACTTTCAGCGCATCTACAAAAATGGCGTGCCCGCCGGTCGGCCGCTGATAGGGAATATGGTATTCATCCAGTTTCCTGCCCAAATACTCCACCTGTTTGATGCGCGTTTCGAGTGTTTCAAATTCCGTGCCTTCGTCTAAACCCACGGCCAGCGCGGCCATATCGCGGCCAGCCATGCCGCCGTAAGTGAGGTATCCTTCATAGGGAATGCAGAAATTCTTGGCAGCCTCGAACCAGTCGGCGCGGCGTGTGGCAATGAACCCGCCCATGTTGACGATGGCGTCCTTCTTGGCGCTCATGGTCATGCCATCGGCATAGCCGAACATCTCTCTTGCAATTTCCTTGATGGTTTTATGCCGGTAGCCGTCTTCGCGCATTTTGATGAAATACGCATTTTCGGCGAAGCGTGCCGAGTCGAACAGCACGGGCTTTTGATAGCGGTTGGCGAGGCAACGCACAGCCTTCATATTTTCCATCGACACGGGTTGTCCGCCTGCCGTGTTATTGGTAATAGTAATGATGATGAAAGGAATTTTTTCGGCATATTGCGCCAACGCCTGCTCCAATTTCTGCATATCGACATTTCCCTTGAAGGGGAGTTCGAGGCAGGTGTCGCGGGCTTCATCAATGGTGCAGTCGAGCGCTGTGGCGCCGCGCGACTCGATGTGTCCCTTGGTGGTGTCGAAATGCGAGTTGCCGGGTATAACGTCGCCGGCGCGGACGAGCGCCGAGAAGAGCACATTTTCGGCCGCGCGTCCCTGGTGCGTGGGAATAAAGCGCTCGAAGCCGGTAATGGCCTGCACCGTGTCTTTGAGCTCGAAGAACGACCGTGCACCGGCATAGCTTTCGTCGCCGGTCATCATGGCTGCCCACTGGCGGTGGCTCATGGCGCCGGTGCCCGAGTCGGTGAGCAGGTCGATGAACACCTGTTCGGCCTTGAGTTGAAACATGTTGTAGTGCGCCGCTTTCAGCCACTGTTCCCGCTCGTCGCGCGTGCTGCGCCGGACAGGCTCCACCATCTTGATTTTGTACGCTTCGGCAAAAGGAAGTTCCATTCAATTAATAGTTAATTTAACAAATAACAGTTATCAATGCACAGTCATATTCTCAAAGATACAAAAAAAATCGTATTCCGCAAAGAATAAAAGTGGATATACCTGCCAACTTTTTTCAAGATAACACGCTTAACTCATCAGTTCCATTTCACCGCATCAAATTTGAGCAGGATAAACAGCATGATGGTGAAGGCCCACAGCGACGAGCCGCCATAGCTGATGAAAGGAAGGGGAATGCCTATCACGGGCGCCAGCCCGATGGTCATGGCAATATTGATTACCACGTGGAAAGTGAGTATCGACATCACGCAATAGCCGTATATGCGGGCGAACAGGTCGCGCTGTCGCTCGGCAAGCCTGATGATGCGGGTGAGCAGCAGTACATATATTGCTATGACGATTAGCGTGCCTGTAAAGCCCCATTCTTCGCCGATGGTGCAGAAAATAAAATCGGTGCTCTGTTCGGGCACGAAGTTGTAGCGCGTTTGTGTGCCTTGTAAAAATCCTTTCCCGATAATGCCTCCCGACCCGATGGCGACTTTCGACTGGTGTACGTTGTATCCCACGCCCCGCAAGTCTTCTTGCAGCCCTAACATGTCTTCGATGCGTGCACGCTGGTGGGGCTTTAGCATGTTGTTGAACATGTAGTCCACGGACGAAGCAATAAATACCGACCCTATGAAAAATAAGAGTACAGGCCAGAAGTAGCGTATTTTCTTTTTGAGTGCGAATATCGCGCCAATGCTCAGTGAGGCGGCGCAAATCAGCAGGAAGATGCGGTCGGGGAAGAAATCATTAAGTTCAAAATAGGGGAATAAAACCTTCGAGAGGAAGAAATAAAGGCCTGTTGATAGTCCTCCGACGATAATAGCGTATTTAAAGCTCCGGTTGAGTATGGCGTAGGTCAGCAGCGATATAAGCCAAAGAAACAGGAATACCGACAAGGGTTCCCAAATAATGGCAAGGATGAATAATATCGCTGTGAAAGCGGCGATACTCACAAACCATCCTGAAATTCCTTCGCGGTAAAGCATAATCAGCAAGGCAGAGAATACGAGCGCGGAGCCGGTGTCGTGTTGCATGAAAATCAAAAGTACCGGAAGCCCTATGATGAAGGCGATTTTCATGAGGTTGGCAAAGCTGTGGATTTTGAAATTGTGCTGGCTGATCAGTTTGGCCAACGCCAATGAGGTAGCGGCCTTTGATAATTCGGCCGGCTGCAACCTGAACGGCCCGATCACAAGCCACGATCGCGAGCCGTTGACTTCCGTGCCGGCAAACAGTATCAATATCAGCAGCAGTATGATAATTCCATAGATAATGTACGCAAACACCGAAAAGAATTTGTGGTCGATGGTCAGTACAATCAGGGCGAGAATAATGCTGCTTACCATCCAAATGAGTTGCATGCCGTAACGTTGCGAGAAGTCGAATATATTGGGGTGGTCTTCAGTGTATGCGGCGGCATATATGCTTATCCATCCGATGAGTATCAGAAGTAAATACAGTCCCACTGTCGTCCAGTCGAGTTTATTCAACAAGGTGCTATCTCTTCTCATGGCTGGGTTGCTTTGTTTTATTGATGAAGTCTTTCGACTTTACATAATCTTCGAGATACGTGCGTTTCACTTCACGGTTAAGGTATTTTTCAATTACCAGCGAAGCGATGGGCGCCGCCCACTGTGCGCCCCATCCTGCATTTTCGAGATATACGGCGACAGCGATTTCCGGGTTGTGTCGCGGCGCAAAACTAATAAATACGGAATGGTTGTCGCCGTGCGGGTTTTGGGCGGTGCCTGTTTTTCCGCACACTTCAATGCCGGGGATTTGTGCAATGCGTGCTGTGGAGCCAGAGCCGGGAGCGCCGTTCACCGCCATATACATGCCGTCAATCACCGTTTCATAGTATGCAGTATCAATAGCCGCGTAGTGGCGTTCGGCATATTTGAGATTGGGATTGTCGCCTTCTACATGGCGCACTACGTGCGGGATATGATAGTATCCGCGGTTGGCGATAATAGACGTAAAGTTGGCTAAATGCAGCGGGGTAACGCCAATTTCGCCCTGTCCGATAGACAGTGAAATAATGGACAGCGATTTCCATCGTCCCTTTCCGTGAATGCGGTCGTAGATACGTACCGACGGAAGTAATCCGGCCTGTTCATTCGGGATATCGGAGCCCAATTTTTTCCCGAAGCCGAAACTTTCCACATATTCGCGCCATTTCAGGAACGCATCTTCGATGTTCCCATATTTCGGATTGTCGATAATGTTACGGAAAGCATAGCAGTAATAAGCGTTGCATGACATTTGGATAGATTGCCGCAAGTCGGTGGGCGAGGGGTGGGCGTGACATTCTACGCCGCGTCCCACTTTATATCCCATGGCGCAGCTGTAGCGTGTTTCGGGCGTTAATGTTTTTTCCTGAAGGCCGATGAGGGCGGTGGCTATTTTAAATACCGAGCCGGGAGGGTAGGGCGACATGGCCGCCCGGTTGAATAAGGGCTTAAGCGGGTTTAACTGCAACAGTTGAAAGTTGCGGTTAATACCCACAAGGAGCGACGGGTCAATGCCGGGGCTGGAAATGAAAGCAAGCACTTCGCCGGTAGCCGGTTCTATGGCCACAATGCTCCCGATTTTGTTCCGCATCAGCATCTCGGCATATTCCTGCAGGTCGCTGTCGATGGTGCATACAATGTCTTTGCCGGTTATTGCATTTACGTCATATTCGCCGTTTTCATACGATTTTTTAATTTGATTGTGGACGTCGCGTATATAAATACTCATTCCCTTTTGGCCACGCAGCGCTTCCTCATAGCCTTCTTCAATGCCGGTTTTTCCGATGTAGTCGCCTATTTTGTAATAAGGGTTCCGGCGGATGGTGGCGGTATCTACTTCCGTGACGTATCCGAGGAGATTTCCGGCGATATTCCGTGGATAATTACGAAGTGTACGCGCCTGTACGTAAAATCCGGGGAATTTGAACGACTTTTCTTGAAATACGCCGTACAGCTCGGCCGGCACTTGTTTTAAAAACACGGCGGCCTGATAGCCAATTCTTCGTTTCCTGCGGTTCACATCATTTAATAACGTCTTGCAGTAAGTGTATGAAATGTCGAAGATGCGGCAAAACTCCGTGGTGTCGAAGGCCTGCATTTCGCGGGGAATAACCATCAGGTCATACGTGGTTTTATTTCCTACGATAAGTTTTCCGTTGCGGTCGAAAATCAATCCGCGAGCGGGATATTGCTCTTCGTAACGCAATACATTGTTGCTCGCGGTGATTTTATATGACTCGTCAATGACCTGAATATAGAATAACCTTGCGATTAAGATCAGCGCAAAAAAAAGTAATGCGCCGATGATTACATTTTTTTTATCGGCAAGATTTTTCATGGGCTACCTGCGTTTGGATATAAAGGCGAATTGTATGAGCAGGATG
>JAIRMK010000002.1 GCA_031258755.1 Prevotellaceae bacterium | reverse complement strand
ATGATACTGAGGGAATTTATTTCATGTATGAAGAAGAGTAATAATTAAAAAAAAAATAAAATAACCCAACACATATTAAATCAATAAAATATGGCATGTATTGGGTAAAGTTGTATATATATAAAACGCAACTGAAAGTTACACAAAATAGGTTTATATTTGACAGCGTATTAGTGCGTTACGAAAGTTATTTGTGTAAATATTTATTGGACTTTATATAATTACCCTTATTTATATATGGGAGGAATTTTTTTGCACGTGCGGAAATTTATGCCGGCACGATTACTCCTTCTCAAACTCAATATTTTCGATGCCGTCCTGGTTATTTTTTCCAAATGAACCGGTAGTTGATTTGAAATAGTTGCCCAGCGTAATGGTTATTTTTATCCGGATGATTTTTGTTCCGGTTTTTAGCAAATTTTCCGGTATGCGGTAAAGATGCCGTCCGTACCACCGGGAGCCCGATCGTCAATATCATTCCCGACTTGAGAAACAACCGCCGGGACATAGCCGAAGTATTTAGTTTTTCGTATTTACCGTAAAGGAATACGCGCCGGCGCCGACTTCATACACGGCATAGCCGCCGGTGTGTTCAATTTGTAATTATGCAAGGCAATCATAATTTATTTTTCAATTATTTTCAGTCTTATTTATCGGCTTTATCAACCATACCATATAAACCAATATTACTGCCAAAATCACCATAGCTGCCCATTGCGAATGAAAAAAGTCGGAAACGCCGCCTAATAAAAGGGCGATAGCGCCACCGGATACACCCACAATCAGCAACGAAGATATTTCATTCGCTTTTGCCGGTAACGTTTTCAATGCGAGAGAGAAAATAATCGCAAACAGATTGGCGTAACCCAACCCGAATACGACTACATAAGCCATAATCGTCCACAATGAATTGCCGAACAACATACAAACGATTCCTGCAAAAGCCAGCAATACACTGTATTTGTAAAAAGATTTCTCCGAAACTTTCATCAATAAAATACCACCGAAAAAAGCGCCGACTGTGCGAACGATGAAATAAATACTTTTCAGCAAATCGGCTCTTTCAAGAGGAAGACCGCAACGTTCTTCCAAATATTTGGGCAAAGTTGTATTTAATCCTACATCAGCGCCTACCAAAACCAAAATACCAATAAAAAACATTAGGATTTTCGGATTTTTCAACAGGGATAAAGTGGCGCCGAACGATACTTCGCTGCTTTTTTCCGTTCCTTCATCAATATGGGTCATCCATAACCAGATCGCGGCAATGACCGACACCAAGGCAAAAACAGGAAAAACATATATCCATCCGAGCGTTGTGCCAGCCAGCCATGAGGCTACGATTGGTCCTAAACACGATGCTATTGCTTTTACAAATTGTCCGATAGTGAGCATACCCGTTTGTTTTTCTTTTGCCACCACATTGGTCATCAACGGATTTAACGCCACCTGAATAAGCGTGTTGCCGATGCCGATTAAGGCAAAAGCAATCAGTACAAAAGTAAAACTATACGCGACAAACGGTATTGCCAATCCTGCAAATGTGAACAGGAAACTGACTAAAACGGTATTTTTACGCCCGATACGGTTCATCAAAAAGCCGGTCGGGATGGACAGGATTAAAAACCACAGAAAACAGGATATAGACAGCAGGTTTGCCGTTGTATCGTTCAATGCAAAATCGGCTTTTACATAATTGATTGCCGTGCCGATTAAATCGACAAAACCCATGATAAAGAATCCGAAAATAACCGGAAGCGCTTTTGTCATGGACGATTGATTTATTGTTGTATTCTTCATGATATGAAAATGTTTAATTGCTCAATCAATTGAATTATAATATGAATTACTTTGATATGTATCTCCTGTACGCGGTCGGAATAATCGGAGGCTGGTGCACAAATCGCCACATCTGAAACTTTACGAAGCGGGTTTTCCGTATCGCAAGTCAGCGCAACGATTTTCATGCCTTTTTTATTAGCGGACGCTGCGGCTTTGAGGATATTTAGGGAGTTTCCGCTTGTACTGATTGCCAGCAACACATCGCCTGCCTGTCCTACTCCTTCCACATAGCGACTGAAAATTTCGTCGAATGAAAAATCGTTTCCCACACACGTCATGTAAGCGGGGTCGTTAATAGCAATGGCGGGCAATGGCAAGCGGTTTTTCCGGTAGCGTCCCGTCAGTTCTTCGGCAAAATGTGTGGCGTCGCAAAGTGAGCCGCCATTTCCGCAACTAATGATTTTATGACCGTTTTTCAGGGCTTCGGACATAACCTTAGCCGCATTTTTAATGTCTTCCAGATTGGAAGGTTTATTGAGAAATTGATGTAACTTCTCGGCAGCTTCTTTTAAACCCTGTTGTATGATTAAATCCATGCTGTGTGATTTTTAGTTCGTAATTTTTAAATCGAGTATTCACAAGCTATCGAAACCGCCGCGTAATCGCCGATACTTTCGCCCAATTCCGCCGGTTTGATTTTGCAAACCTGACAGGCAAGCGGCAAGGCTTCTTTACGTAACACCTCATCTATCAAGGGATAGAAAAGGTTCTCGTTGCGCGCATAAACGCTTCCCAGCACAATGCATTCGAGGTTGAGAATATCAATCAATATCGCCAATCCTTTGCCTAAGCCCTGCGCCGAAATGCGGATGATTTCCAATGCCAAAGCATCACCTTTTTGGGCGTTTTCCGCTACTGTTTTGGCGCTAACATTGGGAATTTCTTCGGCTGAACACCACGATACGGATTCACCCATTTGGTATTTTTCCGACAGTTTCATTTGCGCCAACTGTGCGATGCCGCTACCGCTACCGAAACCTTCCAGCGAACCGGCTTTGCCGTAGCCTACGGGACCAAATTCCGAAATGCGGATATGCCCCACTTCGCCGGCATTGTCGTTGGCGCCGTTATAGAGTTGCCCGTTTAGCACCAAACCGGCGCCCAAGCCGGTACCGCAGGTAAGAAATGCCATGTTTTGCGTACCCCGCCCCGCGCCGAATCTCCATTCGGCTAATGCACAGGCGTTGGCGTCATTGCGGATGGCGCAAGGAATATGGAAACGTTCCGTTATCCTGTCCACAATCGGGATATTATCCCATCCGGGCAGGTTGGGCGGTGACATTACTACCCCTGTTTTGCTGTTCAACGGACCGCCGCAACTGACGCCAATAGCGTGAACTTGCGGCGCTTCTATGTTGTTCCTGCGCATGATTTCTTCTACCGTGCGAAAAATGGCGGCAATAGTTTCCTCCACCGTTGTGGTTGAAAATTGAGCTTTGTCTGCGATTTCTATCGTTCCGTTATTTTCTATGGCATAGATGACGGCTATTTTAGTGCCGCCAATGTCGATACCGATCACTTTTTTTATCATATTATGTTAATTAGTCGTTCCTTAAAAATATAATTCAAGCGGCATTCAGGGAGAAGTTTTTTTGGAAAAAGTAGCGGGAAAAGATGAGACAAAAAAGTCGATCGACTTTCTCGCGGAGTTTTTCC
>JAIRMK010000199.1 GCA_031258755.1 Prevotellaceae bacterium | reverse complement strand
TCTTTCTCTGAACTTTCGTGCTGCTTTGAGGTCTGCTGCCATTTCTTCCGCACTTTGGTCGGATTCCCATGCGCCACAGAGTTTGTAAAACTCCTTATCGGTTACCGGCGCATCCTCCGGGTAGGGGGCGGCGACAGGAAACGCAATGATTTCTATCGACTGCCCCTGCCATTCGCGTGGAATTGTGATGGGGATTGTATGGTTGTACGTTGTCGGTTTGAATATTTGCCTGTACATTTTTCTTTTTTTGCAAATTTACATGAAATTTTTTAATTCACACACAGACGGATAAAAACTTATTTAGTGATTAATGGTTAATGGTTAGTGATTAATTCTTAATTCTCAACTCTTAACTCTTAACTCTGTCAGAAGGGGTAGCCTATCCCGAAGTGGAACGAGGAGTTGTCGTTTTTCAGCCAGTCGGACGCGTTAATCCATCCTTTGCCGGGTAACGGATCGCGAATACGCACGCCCCAATCGAGGCGGATGACGAGAAATCCGAAATTCAGGCGCAGGCCAAGGCCGGTGTTCAGGGCTACTTGCCGGTAAAAATCGCTCCATTTGAAATAGGCGCCGGCACGGCTGTCGGCGGAGTTTAGCGACCAGATATTCCCGCCTTCTAAAAAGAGCGCGCCCTCCAGCGCCCTGAATATCTTATAGCGAAATTCGAGGTTGCCCTCAAGCTTCATGTCGCCCACCTGATTGGGAATGGAGAAGGTGGAGTCCATGGGTGCGGCGCCGGGGCCTAAGGTGCGCGCCTGCCAGCCGCGCAAGCTGTAGGCGCCGCCCGAAAAATAGACTTCTTCAAAGGGCATCGCAATAGAGTTGCCGTAGCCCCGCCCGACACCGCCAAAAGCGCGACAGGCCAGCATCACGTAATCATTAAAGTACTGGTAGTAGGATATGTTCAAATCGGTTTTGGCGAACTGGGCATACGTATTGCCGAATATCCGGTATCCGCCGCCGGACGAGAACATACGGTCGAACAGGCTGACGGTATTGCCGGCCGTTTCCACGTTCCATCGCAGGTACACCGAGTTTAGCCGTTTATTGGGCTGCCTGTCGGTGTAAATCACCGAAGTGGAAAGGCCGAGTACAAAGTGGTTTTCATACCGGTTGCGCAGAAACGGGTCGGTAAGGCTTTCATAAAACAACCGGCTAAGGTTATACACATTCACAATGTTAAGATTGACGGGAACAACATTGTAGGTCATGCGGGAAGACGGATGCCAGGTGTATCCGAAGGACAGCACAATGGAGTTGCGGGTATAGTCGGGGCGATACTGAAAGCTGTAGGATGACAAAAATTCTGTTCGCGGCATGTAGCGTGGCATGTAACGGTAGAGCCACGGAAAGAGAAACTTCGGCACGCTCAGCGACGGCGCGGCCGATATTTCGCTGGCGCGCTGTTTCGTGTCGTCGACCTTAAATTGAAAATCGCCCATGAACGAGAGGTTGAGGTATTCGGCGCCTTTAAACAGGTTTTTATGAAAATAGGATACGATGGGCGACACGCCAAACAGGGCGTTGGAACTAACCGAAAATTCAAAGTTGGTCTTAAATCCCTGCGATTTGGCCGGCGTCAGCCTGATAAGGCAATCGACCAACGCCTCCCCCTGCTCGCCCGTCACTTCCACAAACTGGATATTGACTACCCTGAATACGTTCAGGGAGGTGAGGTTATTATAGGTGCGGTTTACGAGGGCTTCGTTGTATGCATCGCCGGGCCTCAGGCGCAAGGCCTCCATGTACATGCCCTTTCGCAACACAGGCTGTTCGCGATAATGCAGCGTCAGTTCGCCGCGCTCCGAAGCGGCTTGCAAGGCTATATGCTGCATGGTTTCATAATAGGAAGAGTCGGCATAGGCCGCAATCTGGTCAAAATCGCTGTATATTTTTATATTTCTTATTCTATAGCGGCGTTGTAGCAAGGTGTCGCCACCGGAAAACGCGGCTTTGGTCATGGTTAATTCGGCTTGCTTGCTGTGGCCTAATGTGTCGGCAAGGAAGGTGAGTTGATTTTTCCCAAAGGCATAAAACGCCTTGTTGTGTAACAACGCTTCGAGGCGTTCACGTTCTTTATCCATGATTTCGGTCGATAGCGGATCACCGGGACGCAGCAGGCTGTTTGCCGAATCGGCAAGAATGGCGCGCGACAGCGAATCATCGCCCAAATCATAGCGCAGGGCGTGTATGCTTGTCACCTCGTTGGGCTTGATGGTATAAATAACCTTGGCCTTATGCCTTTTGAAGACCACGCTGTCGCTTACCTGTACGCCGTAATAGCCGCGGCTCCGCATGTATTGCTCCAGATTGTTCCTGCTCTGCCCTACCATGTCGGGATCAAACACCACAGGGGCTTCGCCAAGGGTGCGCATGGCGTTACCCAGCCAGCACGAGTCACATGGCGGCGCAGCCACATACATGCCCAAATGGAAACGAATGCCTAAGAATATAGTTTTGTTTGGCTCCTGTTTGAGATAGGACTGGAGTTCTTTGGTTTTCACGCCACGCGCTTTCCCCTCGATTTTTATTTCATTTTCGGTAAGCCGGCAGGTATCGTGCGGCAATAATGCAGCGGAACTACAGGCCGCAGCAACAAACAATACCGCCGACGCAAATACGCCGAAATAAAACCGGAAAAGCCCCATCAACCCATCTTATTACAATTATTATTGAACAAAGGTAGTAATTTTTCTAAAGTTGCAAAAAATTTATAAAGCGAGAAATGCGGCAACCAACCGCTCGGCCTGAAGTTTGGTGTTTTCAAGGTCGTCATTCACAAGTTCCACATCAAACTGCGGGGCAAAGCCGAGTTCATAAGCCGCCTTGTCGAGCCGCCGCCGTATGGTTTCCGGGTTGTCGGTAGCGCGATGCTCCAACCGTTGCCGTAACACCTCCAGCGAGGGAGGATGCACAAATACGGCAAGGGCCTGTTCGCCATACATTTTTTTCAAGTTCAGCCCGCCCTGCACGTCAATATCAAAAAGAATGACATGGCCATTAGCCCAGATGCGCTCCATTTCGCACTTGAGCGTACCGTAGCACAGGCCGGGATATACTTCCTCCCACTCTGCAAAGGCGTCATGCTGTACACGTAATGCAAACTCGTCATGGGTCAGGAAAAAATAATCTTTTGCATGTTTTTCATCTCCCCGCGGCGCGCGGCTGGTGGCCGAGATGGAAAACTCAAGCGCCGGAAAGCGTTGCAGCAAGTGCCGCACGATAGTGGTTTTTCCCGAACCCGACGGCGCGGAAAAAATAATCATTTTATTCGTCATAACACATTTAACAGTTGTTCTTTTACCTTTTCCAGTTCGTCTTTCATCTGCACCACGATTTTCTGAATACCGGCGTGGTTGGCTTTCGAGCCGAGGGTGTTCACTTCACGGCCTATCTCCTGGGCAATAAAGCCTAACTTGCGGCCGGAAGCCTCTTCTTCCGCCGTATCCAAAAAATATTGGCCATGTTGTTTTAAACGCACTTTCTCTTCGGTAATATCAAACTTTTCAATGTAGTATATCAGCTCCTGCTCAAAGCGGTTTTTATCATAATCGATTTGAAGATTTTCAATGCCTGTGAGTATACGCTGTTTCACGGTTTCGAGGCGGCAAGGCTCATATTCATCAATCCGGTGAAGCAGTTCCCCGATACAAGCGATACGCTGCACAAT
>JAIRMK010000158.1 GCA_031258755.1 Prevotellaceae bacterium | reverse complement strand
GAAACTTTAAAGAGCGCCGGATTTTGGATGCGTATTTTCTTTACGTAGCACAACAAAAATACTTTCATGGCAATGGCCGCGAATAATAACTCCTGTTTCTTAAAATGATCAAAAAGAGCCGATATATTATCCCAATACATTTTGGCATTGAAGTCGTATAATTTCTCAAG
Source organism: Prevotellaceae bacterium (assembly GCA_031258755.1). Lineage (GTDB taxonomy): Bacteria > Bacteroidota > Bacteroidia > Bacteroidales > UBA932 > JAIRLC01. The sequence continues at coordinate 10,512 of JAIRMK010000158.1, read as the reverse complement.
GGCGTTTGCGATCTCAAAATATTTAAGCTCAATCATCATCGGAATAACGCTTATTATTGACACAATCGCAAGAACAATCGTAGGCCAAGAGTGTTGTAATGCGCCGACCATGTTTGTTTTTTTATAGCGGTCGACAAAAATAAACAGTTCCGACACGCCCATGCTGAACAGTGCGATGGAAAACAGGGGTGAAAACGTGATAAATGCCAACCACAAAGTCATCACCTCAAGCAGGATAAACACTATTTTATTAAACGGTTTGTAAAACCTGAACCAAATATAAAGGCCTATGATGATTGACGACAATAACAAGGCTAATGAATAGTACCGCACTTCGCGCAGATGCAACGTTTGTGAAATGGAAATCAACGAAAACAGTAAAAACAGCACAGCAAAAACATGCCGGGCAAATACACCGGGCACAAACCGCATAGCGATAAAAGCGAAAAGCAACATGCCAAGCAGGCCGGCTATGGCATACGTGCTTCTAAGTATACCGGTTTTGGTGTACAGGTTGTCTGTTTTTTCGGCCAGTTTGTGGCCAATAACGCTGTAATAATACTGTCCCCAGCCGGAACTTCCTGCAAAAGCGTCGTCTTTTTCATTAATACCCAAAGAAGGGTCGGAATATCTAAAATCACAAAAAACATTTTTCTCACCATGCACTTTCGGGTAGCCATATTGAAGCACTACTTCCGCGCCCACGGCGGTCATCGACTCATCATTCCACAACAGCGGGCAGGATATGTTTTTAAACAGGCTGAACGAAAAAAGAGCAAGTAAGATAACAGATAAAGATAAGGTAACAATGTTTTTCATAGTTGTATGGTGTTAATTTTTATTCGAAGGATATTGGTCTCACCCTCATAATATAATTTTTATATTCCCGTATGGGGAGGAAAGCGTTCATATCTCTGCGCCCGAGCGTTATAAACGTGTTACCGATAATCACGGAGAAAACCTGAACACATAATATTAAAAAAATACCGATTACATTAGTTGCCCAGCCGGGAGAAGCGATGTGCAATACAAATTTCATAAATAAAATCAATGCAATCGCAAGAATACTGACTACAAAAAATACAATGGCAAAAAGGGTCAGTCTTACAAACACAGTGTCATTAAACACCGACACGGCGGATAACCCATGCGTTACCAACGAGGCAAAATTCATTTTTGATATTCCCTTATATCTTTGTGCACGATTACAATCCACATACTTTATTTTTAACCGGGATTTTAAAATACCCGCATGGTAATGGTTCCAGATTTCACTCAAGTGTACTACCTTATTCATCATGGCATGGGGGATTAAACTGTAATTTCCGCCTTGCAGTATGTTGCCCGTTAAGCACCTGAATACAAACTTATAGAGTCTGTAAAATATCCTGAAAGATAAAGGTTCTTTCCTCTTACGTCGTCTCGCAAAAATAATTTCATCCTCAGAAAATTCATCAATAAACCGGAACAGGTCTTTATAATCATCTTCCCCGTCGCAATCCATTACAATTACGCCTTTGTAATCTGTAAAAGTGTCGCTGATATAGGACAATGCTATACTGATAGCTCGCTGGTGTCCCATATTTCTAATCAAATCAATACAAACAAATTCCTTAATGAAAGGAAAAGAAAAGTTATTACACGGTATATCTTGCGACGAGCCATCATTTATCACAACAATATGAAAGTCGTACCGGTGTCTCTCATTTTCCTTATCGATATTCGCCAGAAGCACGGATAAGGATTCCCAGTCGTTATAGCAAGGCATGATGATATAAAACTTTTCTCTCATATTCTAGATGATGCAAGAAGATTTATAGCAAAAAATATACTGAGAGCCTTGTAACAAGCCTTCGTACAGGTAACTTAATGATCTGTACATGGGGTATATCTTGCTGATTATTAGAAAGTTGGGGGGGGGGGGGGGGGTAAATGCAGTGGGCAGTGGCAGTAGAGTTGAGAGTTGAGAGTTGAGAGTTGAGAGTTGAGAGTTGAGAGTTGAGAGTTGAAAATGGGGGATTTCCGTTCCCCGTTCTCCCTTTCTCCGTTCTCCGATGTACGTTGGTTTGTGTCATTATTGGCTTCTTTTCCGGTTTGTGCGCTTCACGTCTTACCCTTAACGCTTAACGCATCGCAAATATACATGAAAATTTTGGATTTACACACAGACATGAGTTAATGGTTAATGATTAATGGTTAATGATTAATGTTTGTAGATGGCCGACATTCACCCCGGGGTGTTGCCCCGGGCTGGACTACGGGAAGCCTTCGGCTTCCGGCGGAGCGGCAGGGGCAGAGGCTTGGAGGCCGAAGGCCTCTTATAAACCAGCCCAGGGCAACGCCCTGGGTAAATAGATGCAAATGCCATTGGCGCCTTGAAAAGGCAGCATATTTTTCGATAAAGATTGGGACATGTGTGTTTTTGCAAATCGCATGCCGAAGGCGACAATCAAGGTTGTAGACGTCCTTTGAATGAATTTATAGGGGAAAGATACAAAATTTATTCCTGAAAATACACCCGGCGGGCTATCCGATAATTTCGGTAATGTCTTCGCACCATGGGCCGGTTTCTAACCGGGGGTTGAGCCATGCGGCAGAAAGCCAAATCCGCTTGCCTTCGTCGGCTTGCTCGAAGTACAAGGCGCAGTGTTTCCGGGTGGAAGCGGCAATGTGAAAGTCGGCGTCACCATCCTTCTTGTAGCGAACCATGAAGCCGTGGTAATGACCCGACAGGTTGCCCTGAACCGAGTGTCCATGCAGGGGGCGGGCGGCATAAATCACCATCTCGCCATGCCGCCGCTGTACCGAAATTAGCGGCGCTTCTGCCGGTCGCGGCAGCGGCTGCCGCCCATGCCGCTCCCGCGAACGAAGCCCCATGGCCACAAGCGCCGCATTCGGCACAGACATATTCACTTCCAGATAGTCGATAAAATTCGCCAGAAAACGCTTCAGTTCCACAAATGCCGCTTTTTTGGCGCTTGCGGTGATAGCGTTACACGTCGCCCGGTCGCTATTGGCCTCGTATGCGGCATTGGCGGCGGCAAGCAGCGTTGCGCAGGTCTCGAGCCTTTGTGCGTCAATAGCCCATTCAGCAGCGTGCTCGTTGCACTGTTCGTAAATCGTGTTCGCCAGCGCGATAAATTGAGCGTCGGGCTTTACAAGCGTACTGCGACGTGATATCATAATCTTTTTCCTCCATATTTGATTCTTGCCTGCAAAGATAGGTGTTTTTTTCTAATTTCTACGTAGAAATCCATATTTTCTACATAAAAATTTATTCTTTCTATGTGGAATTTCATATTCTCTACATAGAAATTTTTATTTTCTACGTAGAAATTCTTATTTTCTGCGCAGAAATCTATATTTTCCATATAGAAATTTATATTTTCTACGCAGAAACTCATGTTTTCTACGCAGAAATTTATATTTTCTATGTGGAAATCGTTAAAGTAAAAATGTAAAAATGTTGTATTAATTTGCTAACAGCCCAGCACAACGACGTTGGTGGCGGCGTCTACTTCCCAAGTGATGCGCTCATCCCACGACAGCTCTTTCGCCTGCGGCCGGCGGTCGAATATCAGCAGGTAGCAGCCGGCCGGTGCATGGTCTTTTGACCATCCTGCCGGCGAAAAACTATTGCGATAGCTCAAAATTTGTTGTATGCCCGTCGCTTTTAAGGTGTCGAAAGACTGTCCCTTTCGGAGCAACTTGACCTCAATAATGTTCCACTCTTTCTTGTATTCTATAGCCAAATCCATGCGTCCGCGTCCGGCGGCATATTCCCGCTCTATGCGCCCGGCGCCGTTAGTGATACGTTGCAAGAAGGCCATCAGCAAGAGATGCGGGAACGCTTCGGTGTAGTCGGATGATTGTTCCCATAGCTCGGAGTTGGTTTGCCAAAACGACTGAAATTCGCGTAACAAACGTTCCATGTCCAGCGTGCCGTCGGGCCTTTGCCATTGCCACGAAGAGGGTGGCGGTAAGTTATCGTGGTAGCCCGAATTAAGGTAACGCGTCAGGATTTCTTCGTAAATGGGGTTGGCAATGGTAAAGCCTGTTTCGGTATTCCAGCCAATCAGTCCCAAGTCCATAGCCAGTTCCACGTCCCGGTTTGTGCGTCCCATCGAAGGATTAAGGTCGCCGGTGATGATGGTTTGTATCACCTGCCTTATGCGTGGGTCGTGGAGTCGCTCACCCAGCGCGTCGAGGTGCGTTTCGCGCGCCTCTATCATTTGCAGCCGGGCTTCCAGCATGTGGGCTAACGTCACGGTTTCCGTGCTCGCCTCGTCTAATATCCGCAGGGTTGCCCGCTTGAATAGCGAGTTCACTATCCAAGGCTGACCTTTGGACTGTTCATACACATAGTCCAACGCCTCCGGCGTGATTTGCTGCCCGGTTTCCTGCGTGTGCTGTGCAAAAAGATTAATGACGTCTTCTTTGGTGAAATTAGTCAGCGATACGGAATCTTCTTTGATGTTGAATGGCGACCCCGGATTGGGCGCTTTTCCGCCTTTGGCCGCCGTGATATAATCTTTCAGGTCGCGCATGCCCACCAGCGCAATGGATATGGGGAACATCCCCACGCCGCGCGAGGCAAAGCCCCCGCGCAACTGCCGCAGAAAGCTAATCAGGGTTTCGCCTTCCAACGTATCCACCTCGTCGAACAGCACAATCAGCGGCTTGGGCGCCACCAGCTTCGACCACTGGATAAGTATGTTACTCAACATGCTGTTGGCGTTGGTGTCCGTAGTTTCCGGTATATCCAATTTCAACATCTCGGTATATTCCTTGATGGCATTGCAAATGGCCGGCATTGCACGTTCCGGCTCAGAAACCCCCTGGCAACGCTCTACGCTTACGTAGCAGGAAATAGCCTCGTCGCCCGCGTTGATTTCGCGCATCCAGCTTAGCAGAAAGGTGGTTTTGCCCGTCTGCCGCGGCGCATGAAGCACCCAGAAGAGCTTGTCCTTAATATAACGGTGCAACTGCGCGCCTACCAAACGGTCGGCGGGCGGCAACATGTAGTGGTCGTCAGGATTACATGGCCCGGTGGTATTGAAAAATCTGCGCGCTCTCATATCGTTAATTTTTGGAGAAAGGACAAATATAAGGATTTTTTGGGAGATAACCGCACCGCTACTTGACTTCAAACGCCCAGCCCGGATTTATGAGATAATATCCGGTACGGTCGTTCCGCAAGGCCTTAAATTTTATGCTATGAACACCTTTCGACAACACACGGTTTGAGATGGCGGATATGTCGTAAATCGACGCAGGATTGGGCGGCCGGTTGTTAAATTCGGGTTTGTAGTACAGCGGGAACACTTGCCCATCAATGTCGGCATACAGGGCTTTGACGTCGTTTTTATATTTCGGGTGCACCGTGGGACGCACCACAACCATGAAATCGGGCGCAAACTTCAAGGTGTTCTGTGCAAATTGCAACACTTCGTTATTTGCAACAGCCAAACTGTCGTTGTACAATATTTCGGGCACGGCGTATTGCGGCCGGTGAAACACACTCCACTTCTTTTGCTCCAGATATGTGACACGGGTGCGCACCGAATCGGGCCAGGGATAGAAGCGTTGAAGGAACTGATCGGGTTGCATATTCGCCGTCTCTAATATATACGCACTGTACACCCTGTCTGTTTTTATTTTCTTGCCGTTTTGAAGCCCTTCCGTCATGGTAAGGGGTATGGATATAAGTATTATTACGACAAACAGCTTTGCCATATTTTTAATTATCGTCTTATTTTTAGCCTTATCTTTCAATTCCATCCACAGCAAGGCCACACCTACTACCAAACAAATGGAAAATGTGGTATAACGCGATGCCAACGCCTGTTCCACGCCAAGCCCCACCCGGCCTATGGCAATGCTGCCTAAAATGAACAGGCTATTCAGCGCCAAGGCAAGAGGAAAAATAAATTGCTGCACCTGTTTGTTTTTCCATATTTTGACACAGGCAATGAACAAAAATAACAGGAGCAATATCCCAATCACCACATTGCCTGCCTTTAAAGTGCCGCTAATGGCATTGCCTGTGATGGAGAAAAAATACTGCAGAAACATACCCGGATGTTCAAATAAATAAAAGAGCGAAGGGTGATGTTCGGGCTTCACATAATTGTGAAAATAGGCTATCCATGTGGCGATGGCCACGAGTGTCCATACGATAAAATAAGGTGAAGAAAACGTTTTCTTGCGAAACATCATAAAGAACAATACAAGCCCGGTAACCCACGTGATTAACCCTTGACTTGACGAAAAGGAGTCAATTATCGCAGCAAGTAGCGCGACAATAAAATAAATGTTCCGGCGCGTCTTACAGGTGGCATGAAACATTTGACACAAGAAATAACCGGACAGTACCGAAAAGAATAAAACCATGACAAATCCTATCTGGAAACCCCACAAGAGGTTTTCGTACTGCGTAAGGCTGAAAAGAAGAAACGAGGTTAACGCCGCAAAAAAATATTTTCTTTTATCGGATACGCCGCTCCTGCTTGCAATATAACGCAATATAATAAAATCCAACAACAATATCATGGCAAAGGAAAACCACATCGGAACAATTACGTTGAAACCTGAAACAGATATGAGCCCCAAATAGGCAAAGTACATAAAGAAGATCCGGTGCTCGTTGTGCTGTGCAAATAAATCGGCAAACGTAATATCATGTACATCCATTTTGGCACAAAAAGACACCATTTCCCACTCATCCAGGAATAAAATACTAACCGCACTGCTATTGACAAACAACAAACAAATCAAGCATGGCACAAGCGCTGTTAAGGCTAACAGCAAATCACGAAAAATATTTTTTTTGTTCATATTACTTTTTATTTTTAAACCATGTCGATTTCACGCACAGCCCATACCAGCGCAAATAGTGCGGCAGCCACTTCCACAGTTTGAAGTTAGAAGCGCCTGCTGCGCGGTCGGTCCATGTAGTGGGCACCTCGGCGATTTTGTATCCTTGCAGGAACGCTTTAACTGTTATTTCCATTCCGATTTCAAAGCCTCCGGCGCTTTCAATGGTAATGGTTCCGAGCATCGTGCGGCGGTATAGCTTAAAGCTGTTGGATATGTCGTGCGTGGGAATACCGGCAAGCCAATGCAAGGAAACGCCCGCCACGCGCGAAAACAAACCTTTCAAAAAAGGGCCGCCATATTGTTTTCCGCCTCTCATGTAACGCGAGGCGCACACCAAATCGGCGCCTTCCTGTTTGGCCTTTTCCATCATGGCATTGATTACTTCCGGCGGGTCGGACAAGTCGGCCATCGTAACAATCACAAATTCGGTTTTCGCTTCTTCCAAGCCTGTTTTAATGGCATTCAATACGCCGCGTCCGTACTTGTTTTTCACAAGACTTATCACATTCCTGTAGTTAGCTTTTATGGCTTGCACCACCGGAACCGTGGTGTCTTCATCCATGTCATACACAATATGTACTTCATGCGGACAACAAACTGTGGTTTCAATCCGGTCAATGGCTGTCTTGATATTGTCAGCCTCGTTGTACACAGGAATTACGATGGTTAACTCGGTCATTGCCTGCTATATATTTCCCAACAATATCTGTTGTTTCACCCAAGGGATCACCTCGTCAAGCGTAGCGCTCAAGTCCGTGCCGGCCGTAAAGCCCAATACGTCCTTTGCCTTTTCTACCGAAGGCACCCGCTTTTGTACGTCATACTCGTAAGCCTTGTCGGAAATAAACGACAGCGGTTTGTCGCCGTTGATTTTCTTCCATATCAATGCCGCCAATTCCTTCACGGTGGTCGAAACCGGCGTGGAGAGGTTGAAGTCGTTATTGATGGCCTTGTCGCTTTCGATACACAGGCGGATTCCCCGCGCCAAATCACCGCCGTAGGTATAGTGCCTGATTTGTTCGCCGGAACCGAGGATGTGCAAGGGGTCTTGTCCCTTCAAAACTTTCTGCACCAAATCGGGCACCACGTGGCTCATGGCCAATTTCACATTGCCCGAAAGAATTTCCTTTTCGTTTTTCGCCCGCTGCTCCCCTACCCCCACGCAGTTGAAAGGACGAATAATGGTGTACGGCAAACGGTATTGTTCAAAAGCGCCCTTGGCGAAATACTCGCAAGACAGCTTTTGAAATCCGTAGGTGGAGAGCGGTGGCGGGCATTGTAACTGCGCCCCTTCCCTTGAAGGATACGTAACGGCGCTCTCAAATACCATCGACGACGACAGCACATTGATTTTCTTCAGCCGTTTTTCTTTAAACGCCCATATTGCCGCATCGAAAGTGGCTGCCGTGATGCGCTCGTTTTCGGCCAGCAGGTCGTAGGCATATTCGTGAAAATAGGTAATGCCGCCAATCATGGCTGCGATAGCCACCACCTGGTCGCAGTCGGCAATCAGCGTTTTCATCAACGCCACATCTTTTACATCGCCTTTTACTATTTTATACCGGGGGTGTGTATCGTAACTTTTTTCAATAAAGCCATACTTGCTGTAATTGTCAATACCCACCACCTCGTGTCCGTGGTTTAGCAATTCCTCCACCAAATAACCGGCAATAAAACCAGCAGAGCCAGTAACTAATATTTTCATATCCTTCCTCCGTTATTCAAAATATTCCAAATGTCCACTACTTTTTTGTTTTGTATGGTTAAATCCTTGTAGCGCCTATGTGGTGCGGCAATGATAACAATGTCGCTGTCGCGGATTAAGGTTTTTTCGTCGGTAAGCGTGGGGTCGTTCACATAAGGGTCGGCGCACAGCACTTGTTTGGCCTCGATGGCCAGTATCTTTTTCAGCTTATAGGACAGCGATTCCCTGGCGTCGTCGCTTTCGGCCTTGAAGGCCATGCCCAAAATGCCTACGGTCTTTTCCGACAATGCATATTGCTTTTTAAGCCGGCTTACCACATAGTTGGGCAGTCCTTCGTTGATGAGCATGGCGGTATGTCCCAAGTGAAAATTATTGTTGTTGAACGCCGCCAACTGCATGGTGTCTTTAAAGAGGCACGGGCCGGCGGCAAAGCCGGGGCGCGGGAAATCTTTTGTACGCGCATAGTTGTGCGTCATGGCATAATAAATGTTATAAAAGTCGAGGTTATAATCATTCGCTATCATGTAGAATTGGTTGGCTACCGCAAACTTCAAGTAGCGCCACGAATTGGTAAAGAGTTTGGCTAACTCGGCCTCCATGGGTTGCACCACTACCAAATCGCGGGTGAGCAGCGAAAACAAATCCGACGCACGACGCACGCCTTCTTCTGTAAACGACGATATGATTTGCGGAAGGCTTTCCAGTTCTTCCAGCGCTTTCCCCTCCAGAATGCGTTCGGGACAAAAAGCTACGTGTATATTTTTCCCCGCTTCCGTGAGCCAGTCGTTAATCCGCTTGCTCAACCCCGGATATACGGTGCTGCGCAATACCAATAACTGCCCATCGTAGAAATACGGAATAAGTTCGTCAATTACCTCTTTCAGCACGCTGAAATTCGGGTTCAAATGCTTATCGACGGGTGTGCCGATAATGAGTATGGCCGTTTCACTTTCCGAGGCTACTTCCGGCCGTGTGGAGAAATGAAGTCGGCCGGCAGCCAATACTTGTTGCAATAACGGCTCGGCGCCTTCTTCCGCAAACGGCATCACGCCCGACTTAATAAGCGCTATACTTTTTTCGTTGACGTCATACACGCACACTTGCTTGCCCTTTGAGGCCAACATAATGGCCAAAGGCAAACCCACATGCCCGCCGCCACCAATTACACATACATCGTATTTCATTATTTATCTTTATAATGTGAAACTTTTGGCAAAACGCATCGCAAAGGTAGTAATATTTTCCTAATTACAAACCCTTCAAATAAAATAACCCGAAATGTAACGAGGATTAGAGTCTAAAACCTGCGTTCTCTCATATCGTTAACTTTTGGAGAAAGGGCAAGTATAAGGATTTTTTGGGAAATAACCGCACTTCTCAAAATTAGGCATTGCAGGTTAGTGCGAGAGAATCATCTTTTATCACACCTGTTTTCTTATTTTTTTATTGATTAATCTAAAATCATTGACCGCACGTATTCCTATTTTGAATATATTTTTCCAATTCACGAAGCTAGCACCTTTTTGTCGTGGGTTAAAAGTAATTGGCGTCCAAAATATTTTATGTTTTTGCTTCACTGCTATAACAGTTAAGACCACATTGGAAAGGAAAAAATTATCAGGAATAACCTGAAGAACAGAGCGTAAAAAATCTTTTCTCATCAATCGAAAAGGCGTATTAGCATCTATTATCCATGCCTTAAAAATCATCATGATAATTATTCGTAATATTTTAGAGACAATCATGCGTGAAAGGCCATCTTTCCGATGATTTCGCGAACCTATCAACAATGCATATCGCTCCCTTTGCTCCCACAATTTCCAAAATTCATCAGGGCATGTTTGTCCGTCCGAATCGGTTTGAAAAATATAATCAGCACCATGATTCAGTGCGTAGCGATAAGCATATAAACAAGTCGCCCCATGTCC
>JAIRMK010000125.1 GCA_031258755.1 Prevotellaceae bacterium | reverse complement strand
ATCGATTCGCTGTGTTACACCGTCCGCTTAGCCTACCATTACTGGAAAACGACCGGCGACACGTCGGCTTTTGACGCCACCTGGCAAAAGGCCACCCGGCTGATTTACCAAACATTCGTGGAACAACAGCGCAAAACGGGCAACGGCCCCTACAAGTTCCAGCGCCTCACCGAACGACAATTCGACACGCTGTCGAACGACGGCTGGGGAAATCCTGTAAATCCGGTAGGTTTGATTGTGTCGTCGTTCCGTCCGTCGGACGACGCTACGCTGTTCAGCTTCCTGATACCGTCGAACCTCTTTGCCGTGGTGTCGTTGCGCCAACTGGCCGAACTCTACACAACGGTGGTGGGCGACAAGGCTTTCGCTGCAAAATGCACGGCACTGGCTGATGCAGTAGAAACGGCCGTGAAGAAACATGCGATTGTGGAACGCGCCGGCTACGGCAAAGTATATGCCTACGAAGTAGATGGTTTCGGCAATTACATTTGCATGGACGACGCCAACATCCCCAGCCTGCTGGCCCTGCCCTACCTGGGTTACGGCAACGCCACCGATGGCATATACCAAAACACCCGCCGTTTAATATGGAGCAAGGACAACCCTTATTTCTTTACGGGCAAAGCGGCCGAAGGCATTGGCGGACCGCACATCGGGTATGATTATATTTGGCCTATGAGCCTGATCATGCGCGCCATGACCAGTATCAACGACGACGAAATACGCTGGTGCATCAAAACCTTGCGCGACACCGAAGGCGGAACCGGATTTATGCATGAATCGTTTCACAAGGACGCCGCCGCCAAATTCACCCGCAAGTGGTTTGCGTGGGCCAACACCCTGTTCGGCGAACTCATTATGAAAATCGTAAACGAAAACAAAACCACACTCCTCAACTCATAACTCATAACTCTTAACTCTTAACTCTTAACTCTTAACTCTTAACTCTTAACTCTTAACTAATAAGGTGCCTCGCGTTATTTTTTTGACAGACCTGACGGAAGAATACGCAAAAAATCTACTGAAAGGAATTGTTCGTTATTCCAAAAAACACGAACCGTGGGTGTTGTGCAAAATGCCATTCTCCTACCGCGTGGAACACGAAGTGGAGGGCGTTTTAAGATGGGCGAAAGAATGGAAAGCCGACGGCATCATCGCACAATTTTATAATACCGACCGGGTGTCTATCTTCAAGGAAAACGGCATCGCCGCCATTGCCCAGGACTTCAAAGCGCGGTTTACCGAAATCCCCAACATCACCGGCGCACACCGGATGACGGGCAGAATGGGCGCCGACTATTTTATCCAAAAAGGATTCAAGAACTTTGCCTTTTACGGATTTAAAGATATTGTGTGGTCGTATGAACGATGCGAAGGGTTTGTAGAAGAAATCGGCAAGTACCATCTCAATAAGAATTTTTATGAATACCAGAATACCGACTTTAAGGAATTATGGTATTACGAATCGGCGCCGTTAGTGGCCTGGTTGAAACAGTTACCCAAGCCGGTAGCTTTGATGGCTTGCGACGACAACCAGGGGCATCACATTGCGGAAGTATGCCAACAGTGCGGCATCAAAATTCCGGAAGAAATCGCGCTATTGGGGGTTGACAATGACGAAGCGGTGTGCACCCTGTCCGACCCGCCCCTCTCCTCCATCAACCAGGCGGTGGAGAAAGGCGGCTACGAAACGGCCAGATTGATGGACAAGATGATTAAAAACCCGAACGGCCGGTACAGCGACGTGGTGGTGTATCCTACCCACGTGATTACACGCCAATCGACCGACATTTACGCCACGAACGACAAGCATATTTCCACTGTTTTACAATACATCCACCGGAACATCGACAAGAAACTGAAGATAGACGAAATTACAAAGATGGTCCCACTTTCCCGGCGACTGCTCGAAAACCGTTTCAAGCAGGAAATAGGGCTTCCTGTCTATACCTATATTATGAATCTGCGTATAGAGCGTTTCGCACACCATTTATTGGAATCCGACGCCCCTGTGGTGGAAATCAGCGAAAATACGGGCTTCCCTGATTATAAAAACGTAGCCCGTCAATTTAAAAAAATAAAAGGGTGTACACCATCCGAATACAGGAAACAAAATTCCGTATCGTAATGTTCTTATGAAAGTTCATTCACACGACTTATGATATGATAAAAATATTTTAACTATGTATTATGGATTATAGTCTGAAACCGTTGTTAAAAGCAGCTTATTTGCTGTGCCTCTTTCCCCTGTTTGTCGCCGGATGCAGCCGGACAGAACCCGCAGCCGACCAGGCGCGTGCGTCGGACTATGCCGTGGCTGAAAACTGGTTAAACCTCCCCGGCAACCCGGATAAAGGAGCAGACGTTTTTTACATCTATCCTGTTTGCTGGTTGCGCAGCGACGGCGAGCCGCCCATTTGCCCGATAGACCACCCGGAAATGCGGGCCACGGCCCGGATCGTCTTACAATTACAAGCCTCGCTGTTCGATACGGTGGCAAACATTTATGCGCCCTACTACCGCCAACTTGACGGGGCAACCATCCTGAACGAGCCTGATTTTGCCGTGCGCAGCCGCACCTTAGACCGCGAGCCGGCAATTGATATTGCGGCTGCTTTCGACTACTACATCAAGCATTACAACAGGCGCAAACCGTTTATCCTGGCCGGCCATTCGGAAGGAGCCATGCTGGTTAAAAAGTTGCTGTTCGGTTACCTGAAAGACAATCCCGATGTGTACGAGCGCATGATTGCCGCTTACGTCATAGGTTACAGCATAACAGACAGGGAAATAGCGGAAAATCCGCATGTGCGCTTTGCCCAGCGCGCCGACGATGTGGGGGTGGTCATTTCTTACAATACAGAGGCGCCCGGCATGACCGCGCCAAACCTTACCGCCGAAAATGGGGCGCTGGTAATCAACCCCATATCGTGGACAACGACGGAAACTACGGCGGCCGCCGATCAAAATTTAGGCGCGTACCTTTACATCGACGGGAGCTATACCACCCTGCCCCACTTAGCCGATGCAACCCTCAACAAGCAACGCGGCACGCTGCTCTGTTCAACCGTTAACCCCGCCGACTACATTTCGGCTTACGGCTTTTTCCCGGAGGGCAACTACCACTCGTTCGATTTCGCTTTCTACTATTACAACCTGCGTGCTAATGCCGCCACACGAACAATAAAATGGGACATAATTCATAATTAAAAAAATAAAAGGGTGTACGCCCTCCGAATACAGGAAACAAAATTCCGTATCGTAATGTAATATTTTTGCAATAAGTTTTTAAATAGATTGTAAAATTCTCCCGCTACTTTTGTGGCAAATGATTCCAAAATGCATATTTACGTGATTTGAAGATATTAATACGTAAAAAGGGGTGTATTTCTATTTATTAATGCACTATCATTGTATCGTTAAATTATTATTAATTATTGCGGAATGCATAATATAAATTATATCAATATAATGAGAACATAATAAATACATTAACAAATTGAATTATGACAAATAAATTCTTTATTTTTCTTTTGTGGACGGCGTTGTTATTGCCTTCTGTCCGGGTGTGGGCAGACGACACGGCGCCGCCCGCCAAGCAAACTTTCATTTATGCCGTGAAAGGCGCCGACACCTTGCGTCTTGACTATTATGATACG
>JAIRMK010000100.1 GCA_031258755.1 Prevotellaceae bacterium | reverse complement strand
ATTATACAAAGAACATAAAACTTTACGGCGCAAATATAAATACAATTTTTGAAAATCCAACTATGCAATTGTTAAAATACGTTATTACAGTTTAATTTAACACGCCGTTTTTGTCTAATATCTAACGTCTAATAATCTAATATCTGTGAAACAACAACAATAAATAAATTGGATTGAAAATGTTTCTTCTGCAAACCCTGTGTCTTTCTTACGAAAGGAAATCTTGCGGGGCTGAAACGGGAAAGCGGCTGTTCAAAAATACCGGGCAACCGCTTTGTCGTGTGCTGTTTTTTAGTAAATCCCATTCGTTTTCCAGTCGTCGAACGCCGCAGTGAAGGCCTGGAACTTCGGCTCAAAGCCCGTGTCGAGCCACAGTCCTTGCGGGGTCATGGGCGAAAATCCCATACGGTCGCGGTTCATAGGGTCCAATAAATAATGGTGGGTTTGGTTTGCCTGATCCCACAAGGCTTCGTGGTTCTGATGTAACCAATCAACAGATGTTTTCATAATTATTTAATTTTTAATTGATTTATGCTGTTTATACTCCATTTATTGGCGTCAATAACACAATTATTGACAACAATAATCCATTTATTGGCGTCAATAATCCGGTTATTGCTGTCAATTTTTCGCCGGATGGCGCACCGTACAGGGGAAGAAACAGGGTGTTCGGGCGTAGCCTGTCCACCGGATTTTAACAATTTGATTGTTACAGTCAAATCGGGGACAAAGGTAAAAAGGATTTTGGGGAAAACAAATTTATAATAACAGAAATGTCACAAATTAAGACATATTAACATTCATTATGCGCTCCCTTCACCTACCTCAAATCATTAATGGTGATACCGGAATACAACTGTGCAGGGAATGAGAAACTGAACGATTTTACCGCAATATCGACGTCTATCCTGTTCACATCAATAATATACCGCTGCCCGTCTTTCATTTTATAGGTAAGCTGTACCGGCAGGAAAGTTTTTTCCTCTACCTGCAGGTTTACCATAGTATACACGGCGTCTTTGCTTTTCGGAATAAGGTCAACGCTTATTATCTTCTTCCCTTTTTGCGTCAAATGTTTTACCGGCCGGTAGCGGAAATTATCCTCATTGTGCATGATATATTTCAACGGATTATCAGTCATGTCATCGGCTTCCTCCGCCGGCAAAACAGTGACTTCTTCCACCGCTCCATTATATATCCACTTGCTTATCCCATCACAATAAATGTCCAGCTCGCCCAGTTGCAGATGATACTGTTCGCCACTGTACAACAATACGCCTGTTTGCAGATCGTGTACTTTTTTGGGTACGTTATCACTGGTAAATGTAAAAGACATTTCCACAGGCCCCGCCGTCATTCTTTCCAAAAAATGCTGCAGGACAATACGGGAAGCCTGGGTATATCCACAAATGGGAAACAAGAATAAACATACCCACAATACCTTTTTTTTCATGAAAACTATTTTTTAGATATAGGTTTGAATTTCTACTTCGCCTCGCATAGCCGCCAGTCCGTTATGCGCCAAAGCGCCCATTTCGTCTTCCCCGGGATAAACAAACACAGGCGCCAGAAACGATACTTTGTCAGTAATAGATTGTACCATCAACGCATTATATGCAATTCCGCCTGTCAGCAAAATGGCGTCCACAGCGCCTTTCAGCACGGTAGCCATGGCGCCGATAAATTTGGCCACGTTATAAGCCATCGCTTCGTGAATTAACGCGGCTTGTTTGTCGCCCGAAGGAATAAGTTCCTTCTCGATCTTCTGAAACTGGTTGGTGCCCAAGTGCGCGACCATGCCTCCCTCACCGGTAAGTATTTTTTTCACCTGGTCAAAGGTGTATTTTCCGCTAAAGCAAAGTTTCACCAACGGCAAGGCGGGCAGGCTTCCCGAGCGTTCGGGCGAGAATGGCCCTTCGCCGTCAACGGCATTGGTTACATCGATGATTTTCCCTTTTTGGTGCGCCCCCACTGAAATGCCGCCGCCCAAGTGCGCTACAATTAGATTTAACGACGCGTAGGGCCTGCCCATTTTTCCGGCATGGGCTTTGGCAATGGCTTTTTGATTAAGGGCATGAAACATGGATACCCGCCGGAATAAAGGATGGCCGGCCACGCGCGCCACGTCCTGCAATTCATCCATCACCACCGGGTCGGCAATAAAAGCGCGGGCTCCGGGTATTTGACCGGCAATATCGCCGGCAATAAAAGCGCCCAGGTTGCTGGCGTGTTCCCCATAGCGGCAATCGAACAAATCGCGCTTCATGGTTTCGTTCACTTCATACACGCCCGACGGCACAGGGTGCAACATGCCGCCACGCCCCACCACAGCCTGAAACGATAAAATATCATAACCGGCCTCTTTCAATACGTCAAGAATGACTTTTTTACGAAAATTAAACTGTTCGGTTATAATTTTAAACTTCTTAAGGTCGACGGCGTCGTGTTGTAAATTTTTCTGAAAAATATTGCTTTCGTCTTCAAAAACAGCAATCTTTGTGGAAGTAGAACCGGGATTAACTACAAGTATCTTCATTCACTATAAAAAATATTATTATTAAAAAGGCTTCGCCATCAAGGCAGCCAGTGCAATAGAGTTCAATTTCGTGTCGGTGTTGTCGCCGCGGCTCGAGAGCACTACCGGCGCCTTTGCACCGGTCACGATAGCCGCCAAATGGGCGTCTTTACATAATATTGCGTTGGCTTTATAAAACATATTTCCCGATTCAATATTGGGAAAAAGCAAACAATCGACGTCACCGGCCACCTCGCTGTCTACTTTTTTAATTCTTGCCGCCTCTTTCGACATGGCAATATCCAGGGACAACGGCCCGTCGAGAATACAATTTCTGATTTGTCCACGCTCTGCCATCTTGGCCAAAATAGCGGCGTCCACGCAGGCCTGCATTCCCGTGAGCATTTGCTCTGTGGCCGCCAGAGCCGCCACTTTCGGTTTTTCAATACCCAGCTTGCGCGCAATCTCCACCAGATACCCCACCATCGCTATTTTTTGTGTCAGGTCGGGAGCGGGAATTACGGCAATATCACTCATCAATATCAATTTATGATATTCGGGATGAAAGAGCAGCGACACATGGGTAAGCACTGTTTTCGGGGGCAGCAAGCCCTTTTCTTTATTCAAAATAGCCCGCATATATTTGTCGGTGCTGCACAATCCCTTCATCAACATGTCCCCTTCACCCTGGTTGATGAGGCTTACAGCCATACCGGTGGCCGACGCATCATCAGACACATCGACCACACGAAATACAGAGGCGTCGATTTTCTCCGCGTCGCACACTTTTTTAATCATTTGCTGATTGCCCACCAGCGTCACTTCGGCTAAATTTCTCTTTATTGCTTCCGCCGCAGCTACGATAGAATGGTCGTCAACGCCCCAGGCCACCACCAATCTTTTTTTCGGCAAGGAAGCGACCCTTGTATAAATTTCTTCGAAAGAGGTTATCATAACAAATCCGTTCTTTAACGAATGGCAATATTCATGCCAAACTGAATATTGGCAGTGGAAATATCTTTCAAGTAAAACGACGAAATGTTTTCGCCTACGATATGAAACTGAAAGTTGCCTGTACGAAAATGAAGCGCCAGACTCGGATTGAATAATTTTTGCGTTATAAAATTATTGCCGGCGGCCACAGTAAGCCAGTCACCGACACGACGGCTATACATCAGCGAAAAGGTGGTGCGGCTAAAATGTTGTAACGCACGGGTACTGAAAAGAAAGCCCACCTTGTCATGTTTGGAAATATCATAGGCGGCGCCAAAGAAAATTTTTCCGAGCAGCGGGGAAATATAGGCGTCAGGATTTTCGATTTCATTAAAATCCAATACATTTTTCAAGGTATCGAGAATAGCGTTCACATCATTGTCTGCTATATCGGTAATGCCTTTAAATTCGTACACGCCGTTTTTTACTTCGCTCCGGAAGGCTTTTCTATCGGAGTTCCACTGGATATATCCCCAGTCTACTAAACTAAAACTAAATTCCAGGCCTTTCACCGGTGATTTGTAATATACCCCCGCATCAAAAGCCA
>JAIRMK010000080.1 GCA_031258755.1 Prevotellaceae bacterium | reverse complement strand
CGGAGAAAAAAAATGTCTAATATCTATAATCTAATAGTCTAACATCTGTAAACAACAACAATAAATAAATCGGATTATAAAAACGTTTCTCCTGCAAATCCTGTGTCTTTCTTACGATAAGGCAATCTTGCAGAACTGAAACAAAAGAGCGACTGTTCAAACTTGAATGGTCGCTTTTTATCTTAACTCTTAGTTTTTAGTTCTTCACTAAGTTTACACCGTCATAATTTCTTTTTCCTTCCGCTCCAGTACCTCCTCTGCTTTTTTGTTAAACTGGTCGGTCAATTTTTGTATTTCGCCTTCCGTGTCCTTCGCCACATCTTCCGGCAGGCCGTCTTTCTGGTATCTCTTCACCAAATCGATGCCATCGTGACGGGCATTGCGGATGCTGATACGCGCCGTTTCACCTTCGGTCCGCACCTGTTTTACCAACTCTTTACGCCGTTCTTCCGTCAGCGGCGGCACATTGATACGCACATGCTCCCCATTGTTCTGCGGCGTAAACCCAAGGTTAGCCGCCATAATGGCCTTTTCAATGGGCGCAATCATATTCTTGTCCCACGGCTGGATAAGGATGGTTTTCGCATCAGGCGATGTGATACTCGAAACCTGCGGCAATGGCGTGGGTGCGCCGTAATAATCAACCATCACCGTATTGAAAATAGCCGGATTGGCTTTCCCGGCACGCACGGTAAGCATGGCCGCTTCCAGATGTTCCAAGGCTTTTTGCATTTTTCCCCTGGTGGTATCCTGTACTTCTTTTGCTTTTGAAATATCCATAATATAAATTTATTTAGTACTGATTTAACCTATTATTGTCCCTACCTGTTCGCCTTGCACGATCCGCTTCAGATTGCCGGCGCCGTTCATGTCGAATACGATGATCGGGATATTATTTTCCTTACACAGGGTGAACGCGGTAAGGTCCATAATTTTTAAATTTTTGCCGTAAGCTTCTTCAAACGTTAAACGCTCATACTTCACGGCTTTGGGATCTTTTTCAGGGTCGGCATTATATACGCCGTCAACCCGCGTACCTTTTAATAATACATGGGCTTCTATCTCGGCCGCCCGCAGCGCGGCCGCCGTATCGGTGGTAAAAAACGGATTTCCCGTGCCACCCGAAAAAATACACACTACGCCATGCTGCAAGTATTGCAATGCAACGTCTTTTGAAAAACGTTCGCCTACCGATTCTATGGTTATCGAAGTGAACACCACCGCCTTCACGTTCACGGCCAACAATGCGCTCTGCAAGGCCAAACTATTAATCACCGTGGCCAACATGCCCATTTGATCGCCTTTCACCCTGTCAAATCCTTTATTTACACCCGACAAGCCACGGAAAATATTCCCACCGCCAATGACTACGCCCACTTGAGCGCCCTCGTCCACAGCATGTCTAATATCTACAGCATATTGCGATAAAATTGCCGGATTAATGCCATATCCGTCGGTGTTCATTAAACTCTCTCCGCTGAGTTTTAACAGTATTCTTTTGGGAGTAAGTGCCATATATATATTTTTTAACAAAGCGAAATTAGAAGAAAAAATCGGATTTTGCAAAAAAATTTTCATATTTTAAAGAAAAGTATTTCCTTTGCAGTCTATTTTGTGAAATTTTAATTAAAAAAACAATTTAATATTAATTTAAAACATTTTATTATGGCAGACGTAGCATCGAAAGTAAAAGCCATCATCGTTGACAAATTAGGCGTGGACGAAAATGAAATCACTCCCACGGCCAGTTTCACTAACGACCTTGGCGCCGATTCGTTGGATACCGTAGAATTGATTATGGAATTTGAAAAAGAATTCGGTATCTCGATTCCCGATGGTGATACCGAAAAAATCGTTACCGTTGGAGATGTAATTTCTTACATTGAACAACACGCAAAGTAATTAAACTTTACTGGCGAATTCGTACTTAATTTTATACATCATGCAATTAAAGCGCGTAGTAATAACCGGTTTAGGAACCATTAACCCGCTCGGGTACACCATTGAAGAGTATTTCAACAATTTGGAAAACGGCACGAGCGGTGCAGGCCCCATTACCCTTTTTGACGTCACGCATTTTAAAACAAAATTCGCTTGTGAAGTAAAAAATTTTGATCCTACCCAATTCGGCATCGACCGCAAAGAAGCGCGTAAACTCGACCGTTATGCACAATTTGCCATGGTCGCTGCCGATCAGGTGGTGAAAAACAGTGGGATTGATCTGGAAAAAGAAAATCTCGACCGCATCGGCGTAATTTGGGCGTCGGGCATCGGTGGCATCGATACCCTTACACAGGAAGTGAAAAATTACGTAGAAGGCGGCTACATTCCGCGTTTTAGTCCTTTCCTTGTTCCTAAAATGATTGCCGACATCGCAGCCGGGCAAATTTCCATGAAATACGGTTTTCGTGGCCCTAATTACGCCACCGTATCGGCCTGCGCATCGTCGACCAACGCCATGTGCGACGCTTTTAACCTCATCCGACTCGGAAAAGCCGACCTTATTGTGACCGGCGGCTCCGAAGCCGGAATTTGCGAGCCCAGCATTGGCGGATTTAACGCGGCGCAAGCCCTTTCAACAAATAACGAGCAGGCGCTCACGGCGTCGCGGCCGTTCGATAAAACGCGCGACGGGTTCGTAATGGGCGAAGGCGGCGCCGGCCTTATGCTTGAAGAATATGAACATGCCGTTGCCCGTGGTGCAAAAATTTATGCCGAAGTGCTGGGCACCGGCCTCACAGCCGACGCCTACCACATCACAGCGCCACATCCTGAGGGAATAGGCGCCACCAATGTCATGCGCCAAGCGCTGGAAGAAGCCGGCGTGAAACCCGAAGAAGTAGATTACGTAAATCTACACGGAACTTCTACGCCCATAGGTGATATTGCTGAACTCAAGGCCATCAAATCCGTTTTTGGCGAGCACGCCTACAAATTGAACATCAGTTCTACCAAATCCATGACCGGCCACCTGCTCGGCGCTGCCGGAGCGGTGGAAGCGATAGCATGCATCTGTGCTATGGAACGCGGTATCATACCGCCTACCATCAATTTCGAACACGAAGACCCCGAAATTGACTACAAACTGAACCTCACGCTTAACAAAGCGCAAAAACGCGAGGTCAGCATAGCATTAAGCAATACTTTTGGATTTGGAGGTCACAATTCTTCCATTCTCCTAAAAAAAATAAAAACAAATTAGTGGCTTTTGCTAAATTTTAGTATCTTTGTTTTGCCAAAGGTAGGATTAACTGCTAACGCATGAATAAACGGTTAATATGGGCGCTGGCGGGTGCGATAGCTGTATGTACTTTATCGCTGATTTATGTGCAATTTACGTGGATTGTCTCCGTTAAGCAAGCTGAGGAGGGGAGTTTTGCAAAAAGAATAAATACCATCCTCGCTAATGTTATTGCCGACATTGAGGAAGAAGAAGCCTACTCTTATATCGTTCAGGGGGCGCAACGGAACCAAGCCGATGAGCTGCTCTCTACCCTGAAAGAAAATTCACAATTCATCGAAGAATGGAAAATGAATACGGCCCTTGCCCGGGAATCTTTCCTGCAAGGTATTCTTACACGTATTCTCAACTCTAATCTTCCCATAGGAGAACGGGTATCATTAAATAAAATACAATCGTTGCTCGAAAAAGAATTTGAAAAGGAAGGTATTGATATTCCTTACGAATTCGGCGTAACCGACCAATTGGGAGAACTTCTGTTCCGCACCGAGGGATTTCAGGAGATGGAGCCCGAGTACACTTACATTATCATGCTCTTCCCCAAGGATCCGGAATATGCCACACGCTATTTCTTGAATGTATATATCCCCTATAAATCCAGTTTTATTCTCCAAAAAACGCGGTTACTCATCATTGTGTCCATCCTGCTTTCCTTGATTATCACGGTTACATTTGCTGGAAACCTGCTCATCATTTTCAGGCAAAAGCGTTTCTCCGAAATGAAAAACGACTTTGTAAACAATATTACCCACGAGCTTAAAACGCCGATTACAACCATTTCGCTTGCCGCACAAATGTTGTATGACCCGAATATTTCCAACAAGGAGCAAAAAATACCTTATTTATCCAATACGATACTTGTCGAAAGTAAAAGATTGCAGTTTTTAGTTGAACAAGTGCTGCAAATTGCTATCTTTGAACGTGGAAATTTACGCTTAAATTGCAAAGAAACCGATCTTTTATTACTGTTAATAAATGTAATTCAGCATTTTACTATACAAATAGAAAAGAAAAAAATAACGTTGCAGACCGAACTTGACCCGCTGAAAAATATTACCGTTTGGGCCGATGAGTTACACCTTACCAACGTATTTACCAATTTACTCGACAATGCTATCAAGTATCAGAATAAACAAGATCCTTATATAAAAATAACAGCCAAGAATGTAAATGATAATTATATACAAATTGAAATAAAAGATAATGGAGGAGGTATCAGCCATGAAAACTTAAAGAAGGTATTTGACAAATTTTATCGTGTGCCAACCGGCAATGTTCATGCCGTAAAAGGATTTGGGTTGGGACTAAGTTATGCAAAAAAAATCGCGGAAATGCTTCATGGGACAATAGAGGTGAGCAGTGAATTAGGCAAAGGAAGCACTTTTACGGTAATTTTACCTGTTATGAGAAAAAAATAAACGATTAAATCGAAACTTTATGGAGACCAAAAAAACAACTATTTTATTGGCGGAAGATGAAGAGAACATGGGCTCTTTACTCTGTGATTATTTGAATGCCCGCGGGTACCAAACAGATTTATACCCTGACGGGGAAAAAGCTTTCAGGGGTTTTTGTAACAAGAAGTATGACCTCTGTATTCTGGATGTTATGATGCCCAAAAAAGACGGATTTACGCTGGCGCACGAAATACGGCAAATCGACGCTTCCATTCCGATCATATTTCTCACGGCAAAGGCTATGAAAGAAAACGTACTCGAAGGATTTTCCTCCGGCGCCGACGATTATATGACCAAGCCGTTCAGTATTGAAGAACTGCAAATGCGGATTGACGCGGTGATGCGCCGTACCCGCAACGTACAACCCGACCTTAATCAGGATACGTTTGAGTTGAATAACTACACTTTTTGTTACACCAAACAAACGCTGGTTATCGATAATGAAGAAATAAAACTCACTTCGAAAGAGGCCGACCTCCTGCGCCTGTTGTGCCTGAACCGCAACCAGGTGCTCGACCGTAATTCCGCCCTCTTTTCTATTTGGAATGACGACAGTTATTTCAACGCCCGCAGCATGGACGTATATATTACAAAACTGCGTAAATATTTTTGTGGAGACCCTGCTATTCAAATTATAAATATCCGTGGCAAAGGATTTAAACTGATTGCTTAATTTTATGTTTAATTTTTACTCTTTTCTCTCAGGAGCGGGATTTTTACCTTCAACCCGCCGGTATGAACACAAACGGTTTACTGTGGATCAACTGCACGCGCGTTTTCACGACATTCAATCGTCTGAAGATTTCAAACGGTACATGTCGCTGAAAACCTACGTGGAATCGCCGGAATACACCACAGACCTCGAACAGATTAAACGGCTCACCTACCGGAACAGCAAGGAACATCTCATGGAGAAGCGCTACCGGGAGCTGAAAAAACACAAAGAGGTCAAAGCCTATATTAAAAAAGGCGAAGACAATAACACACCTGTACTGAACGAATTTATCAGCCTGTATGACGAAGTGCGTTCATCGGCTTTCAAACAGCGGGTGGTGTACCTCAAAAACAGGAAAAAACACAAGCAGAGCGACCCTTACAAATGCCGGCAGGAGTACCGGCAACGCAAGCGTTCTGCCATGGTAAAACAATATTTCCGCCTGCATAAAAAATATGCCGCCGTATTCCGGGAACTGGAACGCTGGAAAATAGTTTTTGAAGATAATTTCCATGAGGAGAAATTAGCGCCCCACTGGAACGTCAAGCCCTTTTGGAGCACCTGCCAACTGTCGGAAAGCTATGTGCAAAATATGGAAGAGCATGGCCTCGATGAGCAAAATATCCTTCTGCAGGGCGGCGTGCTGAATATCGTCACCAAAGAAGCGGCCAACACAGGATTGGCCTGGGACGAAAAGTACGGTTTTCTCCCCAGTCGTTTTAACTACAGTACGGGAATTATCAATACCGCCGGCCATTTTCAAACAAAACCCAAACAGGGAAAAATTGAAATTAAACTGCGCGTTCCCGCCGTGACCAACATCTATCATGCCTGCTGGCTCAACTGCGGCAAAAAAACACCGGCCATCAGCGTGTTTAACTTTTGTAACAACAAATATGAAACAGGCATTTACCAGGATGAGTATGACGACAAGATTTGTCGCCACATCAAATTAAATCCTAATCGTTTTTACGTTATCCAACTCGAATGGGACGAGAACTATATCACTTGGCGGATTAACGGTAAAAAAGTCGCACAAAAACCCAATACTATTGATTTGCCGCTGTATCTCAACATTACATCGGGGATTGTGGGAAAAGTCCGCGCTTCCAAATTACCGGCGCATTTTGAAGTGAACTGGGTGAAAATTTTTGAAACGGTATGACAAGTATCCTGATTAAAAATGTGTGGTTAAATCATGATACCGTCGATATTTTCATTGAAGGAAACATCATCAAAAACATCGGGAAAAACCTTGAGGTAACCGCACAACAAACCATCGACGGAAGCCGGAAAGCCGTTATTCCGGGATTAATCAACGGACATGGACATGCGGCTATGACGCTGTTTCGCGGCTGGGGCGACGACATGCCGCTCGAGCAATGGTTGTATGACCGGATATGGCCCCGCGAGGCCAAGATGACCGAAGAAGATGTATATTGGGGCGTGAAGCTCGCCTGTCTTGAAATGATAAAAACAGGCGCCACCTGCGCCAATGACATGTACACCATGTTTAACGCCACCGCACAAGCCGCCACCGACATGGGCATACGAATGGTGGCTGCGCCTACGATATGGGATTTCTTCGATAAAAAAAACGCCGAAGCGGCAAAAAAGCAAACTTTACAATACTTCAAAGACGCGCAAAAATACGGCAGCCGTATCACGTTTGCCGCCGCGCCCCACGCCATTTACACGGTATCGTCCGAGTTGCTGCAATGGTCGAACGACTTTGCCGGCGACCACGATTTATTGATACACCTGCATCTTGCCGAAAGCCGTACCGAACACGATAATGCCGTGCAACAATTCGGGCTCTCACCGGTACGTTACCTGCATAAATTAGGGCTCCTCTCTCCCCGCCTCATTCTTGCACACGTGGTGTGGCTTGACGACGACGAAATAAAAATGCTCGCCGACCACGAAGTGAAAGTGGTACACAACCCTAATTCCAACCTAAAAATGGCTTCGGGTTATCAATTCAAATATCAGGAAATGAAGCGCGCCGGAATTACCATTGGACTGGGCACCGACGGATGCGCTTCATCCAACAATTTAGACTTGATAGAAGCCATGAAAACCGCTTCGTTGATGCAGAAGGCATGGCGCTATAATCCCACCTTCTTCCCTGCGCAGGAAGCGTTGGACTGCGTCACCATCAACGGCGCAAAAATGTTGCGTCTTCACGCCGGCAAAATTGAAACAGGCCGTTTGGCCGACCTCTGCCTCATAGACCTTAATTGCGCAGCGTTCACGCCTAATTTTGATTTCGTATCAAACCTTGTGTATGCCGCCAACGGCAGTTGCGTGGACACCGTCATTTGCGACGGCCGCATCCTGATGCAAAATAAACAGGCGCCGGGCGAACAGGAAATCCTCGACCGCGCCGCCGCCGTCGCACATCAACTAACCAGTAGGCAGTAACCATTAACCATTAACCATTAATCATTAACCATTAATCACTAATCACTAACCATTAATCACTATTATGGATGAAAGAGTAGTAAAATTCAAAGAAACGGCCGATTTTATTGTACAGCGCACCGCCACGCCGCCGGAAATCGGCATTGTGCTGGGTAGCGGACTCGGCACGCTGGCCGACAGCATTGAACAGCCCATTGTGATGCCCTATTCCGAAGTGCCGCATTTTGTACACTCCACCGCCATTGGTCACAAAGGAAATCTTATTTTCGGCACGCTAGGCGGGAAAAGCGTACTGGCCATGCAGGGACGGTTTCATTATTACGAAGGATACGCGATGGAACAGATTACTTTTCCTGTTCGCGTCATGGCGTTGCTCGGCATTAAAGCCTTGTTCGTATCCAATGCGGCAGGCAGCGTCAATCCCGCTTTTCACGTAGGCGACCTGATGATTATCCGCGACCACATTAACCTGTTGCCAAATCCGCTCATTGGGAGAAATATTGATGAAATGGGGCCTCGCTTTCCCGACATGACGCGCCCCTACGACCCCGGACTTATTCAGGCAGCCGAAAAAATAGCCGCCGCACAACACATAAAATTACATCAGGGCGTGTACTTGGCCAGCGCCGGCCCCACGTATGAAACCCCTGCCGAATATGCGTACTTCGGAAAAATCGGCGCCGACGCTGTGGCCATGTCCACCACACCCGAAGTGATTGTGGCGCGGCACAGCAACATCCCTGTATTCGGCATGTCGGTCATCACCAACGAAGCGCACCATTTTTCGGCCGACTTCGTAAATATCCACGCCGACGTGGTGGAGGCGGCCGACAAAGCGGCAAAAACGATGTCGTTCCTCTTTCGCCGGCTTATCGAGCAAATGGGCTAATGCTCGAAAAAGTATAAAGTTATGTATAAATCTTTTTTATTCTATCTGCTGTCTTTTATGGCAGCCATTTCACTGCGTGCTCAAAATTACAGCGATATTGTCATGCACTCCAATCAGCGGAACATAAAACTTTTTATAAACGGCGGCGAAAACGACTGGACAATTACCCCATCGCTCAATCCCGATATGCTTAGCTTATACAGCAGCACAAAAGAGACGTATGATATTAAATTCATTTCCGATATTGATTCATTAGTGTTTTCCGTAGAAGTAAATAAACCTGTTTACTTTTCGATTATTTACAAAGGTGATACCGCACATACGGCTATTGACTTTACCAACCGTTTTGCAAGCAAGTTGTCGGAAAACGACAAGTTATATGCCCTCAGTCTTTTTTGGTCGGAAGCCAAATATAATTTTGCTTTCATTGATAAACTGAATTTCGATTTGGACAGCCTGTATAAAACATTTATTCCAAAAGTGCTGGCTACAACCAACGATTATGAATTTTATGACGTAATGCAACTGTTTGCCGGCAGTTTCCATGATGGACACACACAGGTATATTATTCGGAAGGGAGTGCCTATACTGATTATATTGGTATGTTGGCACGTTATTTCAATGATGAATTATACATAATTAATGTCAACGAAAGTTTATCAGTGACTTTCCCTGTTGGTTCAAAAATAGTAGAAATAAATGGACTAAAGACGGAGGAATACATGCGTAAATATATAGCACCTTATATTGATTCCGACTACGAGCCAACCGTTCAACTATTGGCCGCTTCCGCTTTACTGGCTGCCAAATTACCGACCGATACGCTTGTTATTAAATACCAAACGCCTGAAAATACAATTTTAGTTAATCCGCTTCCTCGCGACGGGCGTAGCAGGGAAAACAAGCCGAGCGTCGGATACCAGCCCCAATATTGGAACATCCCTATCGAAATCACATGGCAGGAAAACGATATTGCTGTGCTATCCTTTAATACTTTTAATGATCGGAACGGAGAATTAATAACGCTTTTCGATAAACTGAAAGACACATTATATTCCGCCAAGGGCATAGTGATCGATTTAAGAAATAACAGAGGTGGCAGTACGAAAGTAGCTTGGCACTTGCTGCAATACATTATCAAGGATGATTATTTCCTGAATTTTGCATGGCAAACACGAACGAATGACGGTGTAAGAAAAGCGCAGGGTAATTTCAGAAAAGAATATGAGGATTATTACAAAAATGCAGCCTACCGTACCGTGCCTGCCGATACTGTTTTTATACCGGACAGTATTAAACGTTTTGATGTGCCGATAGTGGTGGTGTTTTCCACGATGACGGTATCGGCCGCCGAAGATTTTTTGATTATACTGTATGAGCGTCCCGACCGGCCGCTGTTTATCGGGCAGCCGTCATTCGGCTCTACCGGTAGCCCGCTGGTCGTATGGGGTTTCCCCAGCAATGGAATGGCAAGGGTTTGTGCGCGGCGCGTGTTGTTCCCTTATTCCATGAAACCCTTTACTGAAGGAATACAACCTGATATTTTAGTGAATTATACATTTGAAGAATTTATATCGGGCAAAGACAAAGATATGGAAGTGGCCGTGCAAGAACTGCAAAAACAAATACAACAGAAGAAAAAATGAAATGAATAAAAATAAGACAAACGCAGGCACAGCCTGCCCTTGTTCGGACGAAGTTCTACTCCATTCGAATTATCCCCGCAGGTTCAACCTACGCAGTAAAAAATGAAATAAAAAGCGCAATGAATAAAAATAAGACAAACGCAGGCCCTTGTTCGGACAAGGTTCTACCTTGGTCGAATTATCCCCGCAGGTTCAACCTGCGCAGTAAAAAATGAAATAAAAGGTGCAATGAATGAAAATAAGACAAACGCAGGCACAGCCTCGTCTGAACAGGGGTGAATGCGCTACGCGCGATGAAGCTGCTTCGCAGCAGGATGAAATGGGTGAAATAGTTTCATCGCCCGAAGGGCGAACTAACTCTTAGTTCTTAATTTTTAACTCTTAACTCAAATGACCTTTACCCAACAGCACGACGCCATGGATTTCTAAATAAATATATAAACGCCCTGAAATTTTAAGAAAAATATTTTGCAGAAATAAAAAAAATCCCCATCTTTGTTATTGTAAAATGTGCACTGTGAAAACCTTAAGAAACCTGTTTGGCATTTTATATTATACGATGCTTGCGCAAATAGACGTCGCAAGTTTTTATTTTTATTACATAGCGCACATATACTGCCTTAACAAAAACAACAATAAATTCCACTGTACGGCAGCAGCCGGGTATTTGGCAATTGGGGAAAAATAACTTCGACAGGTTAGCGGTTATGGCTTCCCTTGTTAGCCGCGACCGAGAACCTCCACACAAACTTAACTTTTAAAAAGGGAACGTGCACGCCTTTCTTTAAGGCATTGTACGAAAACAATACAAATAATAAAAACAAAAACTTTCGCCGAAAAATAAAAATGAAAGTAGGCGAATAAAAATTTATGATTATGAAAAATATTTTATCGAAATTATTGGGCGTATTGTTTTTCTTTTGGCTTTTTTCTTGTGTTCAGAATGAGTCGGTAAGAGAAGAGGAAGAAATAAATTTTGAACATATTAATTGGGATGTGCCTATATCATTCGACAATACTTTTGATTTAAGGGAATATGATTTCGATCAGTTGCTTCCTTTGATTGTCAAAGAGTTTTATGAAACAGATATCAAAGAAGACGGAGTGGCCAATGCGGCAATTGCACCGAGTAGCATTTCCGAAACAGCTTTTTTTGCACTAAATTTATCTTTTAGGGGCGATTTATTAACACTCACACCTGAATTTGGCGTGGAACCTGTTGCACCAAGTGGTGACGACGAAGATTGTGGCGGAAAAGTAGGAGATGGATGGACCAGTTACGGAAAATGTGTAACGGAATCATGCGTAGAAGATAAAATTCGGGAAGCAACGAAAGAATTACAAAAAGACTTAAAAAAAGGGAAATGTTTAGATTTGAGGGTGAAACGCAACACTTTTAATGCAAGGGTTTGTGCAAGGATTGTTGATTGTTAATAATCCTGCTTTATAACCGATTATTCCGACAATAATAGTATTGTGTAAAATAGAAGCTGCTTATAAAAGATATAGCATACTTTTTAAGTGGCTTTTATTTTATTAACCCCCTGTTCGGACAGAAGTTGAACTTCGTCTGAATTATCCCCGCAGGTTCTGCCTGCTCGTTCGGACAATGTTCCACCTTGGTCGAACTGTCCGCTGAGGCTGCGCCTCAGTTAAACAGATAGAATCTGTCGGGATAGCCGGCG
>JAIRMK010000069.1 GCA_031258755.1 Prevotellaceae bacterium | reverse complement strand
CAGATTTTACCGCTGGCTTTTATTCTTTACTGGTATCCCGAAACATATTACATCGACAGTTTTTTCTTCCCAAATCTGGACGGCTTTTTCATGGAAGTCGATGCGCTCTTATTCGGCGGTCAGCCCAGCATGGCTTTCTGCCGGATTATGCCGTGGCTGTGGTTTAATGAACTGATGAATTTTGCCTACCTGTCATTCTATTTCATTATCGGTTTAACGGTGCTGGTAAGTTATAAAACGGAAAGCGCAAAGGGCGCTAAAGCCGCCTTTGTGCTCCTGATTTCTTTTGTCATTTATTATTTGCTGTTCATTATTTTCCCGGTCATGGGCCCGCAATTTTATTTTCCGGAGCCCGACAACTGCACGCCCGACACATGGCCTTTCCGGGCTATCATGCGGTTTTTACAGGATTTGGGAGAAAAACCTACCGGCGCATTCCCGAGTTCACATGTAGGCGTCACCGTAGTGTGCCTCTTGTTATTGTATGCACAAAAGGTGCGAAAACTCTTCTGGGCGCTGCTGCCGTTGGCGGTGTTGCTGATTATCTCCACCGTGTATATTAAGGCGCACTATTTGATTGATGTGGTGGCGGGATTGCTTACTGCGCCTTTTCTTTACCGGGCGGGTTGTTATATTTGGGAAAAAACAAACAAATAACTACATTTGCCGTATGATAACGTATAAAATTATAGGATTGGCGGCCGACCATGCCGGCTTTGAGCATAAAGAATACGTCAAGCATTATTTGGAGCAACAGGGCGTCGAAGTAAAAGATTTCGGCACGTATTCGGAAGAACGCATGGATTATCCTGATGTGGCGCACCCGTTGGCCGAAGCGGTGTTGGGAAAAACCGTAGAAGCGGGCGTCGCTTTTTGCGGCACAGGAAACGGCATGGCGATTTCGCTAAATCGCCACAAGGGCGTTCGTGCGGGGCTTTCGTGGACGCCGGCCATTGCCCAACTGGTGCGCCGGCATAACGACGCCAACATTTGCGTAGTGCCCGCGCGTTTCGTTGATGTGCATACGGCGCAACAAATCGTATCGGCTTTTCTCGCCTCCGCTTTTGAAGGCGGACGCCATCTCTGCCGGATTGAAAAAATAGAGAAGTGCGAATAAAAAATGTCGCGGAAACTCCTGAATAGCGAATTATCACGTTTGTCGGTCGAAGAATTTAAGCAAGCCGGCAAATTGCCCTTAGTGCTGGTGCTCGACAATATCCGCAGCCAGCACAATATCGGTGCGGCTTTTCGCACAGCCGACGCTTTTCGTATCGAAAAAATTTATCTTTGCGGTATTTCTTCCCCGCCTCCCAGCGCCGAAATTCACAAAGCCGCGCTGGGCGCCGAAGATGCTGTAGCATGGCGCTACGAAAAAGAAACTATGCCCCTTATTACCCGGCTTCGTGAAAAGGGCTACACCCTGATAGCCGTTGAGCAGGTAGAGCATGGCGTTTTGCTTCACAATTTTCAACCTCAAAAGGACAAAAAATATGCGCTGATATTCGGAAATGAAGTGAAGGGCGTGCAGCAACAAGTTGTTGACGCGTGCGATATTTCGCTTGAAATTCCGCAACAGGGCACCAAACATTCTCTGAATGTCTCGGTAAGCATAGGTGTCGTTTTGTGGGATATTGTAAGCAAATTAAGATAAAAATACGTACCTTTGCTTATAGAATATCAACAAAGTTTTCATGCTTAAACAAGCTCTTCAACAAACACTACAACAAAAATTGTCGCCCAAGCAGGTGCAGGTAATCCGTATGCTGCAAATGCCCGCCCTGCAACTGGAACAACATATAGAGAAAGAACTGGAGGAGAATCCGGTGTTGGAGGAAGTGAAAGAGACAGATGACAGCCCGGAAGAAAACAGAAATTTAAGCATTGAAGAATATGTGGAAGCGCAGGGCTCGTCGCCGCGGCCTTATACGGCACAGACGGTGGTTTCCAATATGCTTGATTTTCCCACACTGTCTGTAAAAGAAACGCTGTATGAGCAGTTGCAGCAGCAATTGGGCTTTGCCCATTTGGACGACCGGCAGAATACCCTCGCGTTATTTCTAATTCAAAGTTTGGATAACGACGGCTATTTGCGGCGCGAGCTTTCTTCGCTGGTCGATGATATCGCCTTTCGCTGGAACATCGACGCCGACGAAAAGGAACTGAATAAATTATTGAAAATTATTCAAAATTTCGAGCCTTCGGGCGTGGGCGCACGCAATTTACAGGAGTGTTTGCTTATTCAATTGAAGCATAAAACACAATCGCCGGAAGTGAAAACGGCGATAAACATTCTGGAACATCATTTTAACGATTTCACCGGCAAGTTGTATGATAAAGTGAGGACCCGGCTGCACATCAACGAGGAGGAATTTAATGCGGCGGTGGAGGAAATTGTGCGCCTTAATCCTAAACCGGGCGGCGTTATTGATACACTCGACGACCGCTCCATGTATATAGTCCCCGACTTCCTGCTGGAAGTGAAAAACGGCGTGCTCAACCTCTCCATGCCCCGCTACACTATTCCCGATTTGCGCATCAGCCAGCGGTATGAGCAGTTGCTGAAAAAAGAAGAACAGGCGAAAACCAAAGCCGACCGCAACACGCTGGTGTTTCTACGCCAGAAGATAGAATCGGCGAAATGGTTTATTGACGCCCTGAGACAACGGCAAGACACGTTGATGAAAACCATGCAGTCGATTATCGATTACCAGCACGACTTTTTCATGGAAGGCGATGAAAGCCTTTTGCGCCCCATGGCATTAAAGCATATTGCATTTGTCACAAACCTCGACATTTCGACTATTTCGCGGGTAGTAACCAGTAAATATATCCAGACACATTTTGGCGTTTTTGCACTCAAATCTTTCTTCTCGGAAGGCGCCGTAAGCGAAACGGGCGAGGAAGTATCCATCCGTAACATTAAAAAATTATTGATGGAATTCATTGAGGAAGAAAACAAGAAACGCCCATACTCTGACGAGGAGTTGGCCGAGATGATGCAGAAAGAAGGGTTTACCTTTGCCCGCCGCACCATTGCCAAGTACCGCGAACAGCTGAATATCCCCACGTCGCGGATGCGGAAGAGAACAGCGGTTAATTAAATAAATCAGGCCCAATATAAAACCGTGAAAATATGTTACAATCTGTCAACAGGTGTGTAATTCGCGGTAAAAAGTATCGCGCTCCACCGGCACAAAGCCTGCGTTACGCACCAGATGGCAGAGTTCATCGACGCCCAGATGGGGATGTTGTTCTTCGGCGCCGGCCATGCTGTATATTTTGGTGGTGTCGTTAATTGTGCCGTCAATGTCGTCGGCGCCGAAAAGCAGCGCCATTTGCATTACCGCCTTGCCCAGCATCGGCCA
>JAIRMK010000173.1 GCA_031258755.1 Prevotellaceae bacterium | reverse complement strand
AAGATCGTGGTGCAGATGAAAGATGAATTGGAGAAGGTGAAAGAACAGTTATTAAATGTGTTATGACGAATAAACTGATTATTTTTTCTGCGCCGTCGGGCTCTGGAAAAACGACTATCGTGCGACACTTGCTGCAACGTTTTCCGGCGCTTGAATTTTCTATTTCGGCGACCAGCCGTGCACCGCGGGGAAACGAAAAACATGCAAAAGATTATTTTTTTCTAACCCGTGAGGAATTTGCATTACGCGTGCAGCGTGGCGAGTTTATAGAATGGGAAGAAGTATATTCCGGCTTGTACTACGGCACGCTCAAATGCGAAGTGGAACGCATCTGGGCCGAGGGTCATGCCATTCTTTTTGATATTGACGTACAGGGCGGGCTAAATCTGAAAAAAATATATGGCGTGCAGGCGCTTGCCGTATTTGTGCGCCCACCTTCGCTTGAAGCGTTGCGGCAACGATTGGAGCGTCGTGCCACCGACAATCCGGAAACCATACAGCGGCGGCTCGACAAGGCAACGCACGAACTTGGCTTTGCCCCGCAGTTTGATGTGGAACTGGTGAACGATGACCTGGAAAAAGCCAAACGCCAAGCCGAGCAGTTGATTGCCACATTTCTTGCCGCTTAATTATTTTTGCGGCTTTAGAAAAATTATTATCTTTGCTTGATAATATAATAAGGCGGGTTGATGGGTTTTTTCCGGTTTTATTTCGGCGTATTTGCGATGGTGGTATTGTTTATTGCTACAGCGTGTAGCTCTGCAGCATTATTGCCGCACGATACATATCGGCTTACCGAGAATGAAATAAAAATCGAAGGGGAACGGCGGGGAATAAAAACCAAGGAACTTCAGCCTTACCTCAAACAAACAGCTAACAAGACCATATTTTTAGGGATTCGTTTCCATTTGGGTATGTATGTCGCGGCGCCGCCTTGTGACTCTTGCTGGCTGGGTAAAGCCATGCGTACCCTCGGCGAGGCGCCTGTGATTTTTGACCCCGATATGGTGGCGCAAAGCAAAAATAATCTTACACAATACATGCGGAGCCGCGGTTATTACGGCGCACAGATAAGCGACAGCGTGGTTTTCAAAAGACACAAAGCCAAGGTTATTTATGTCGTTACGCCCAACGAGATAACACGCATACGCACGTTGCGCTATGATTTGAGCGATGATTCCCTGTCGCGCGCCATTCTTGCCGACTCGGCAAACAGCCTTCTTCGTCCCGGAGATCCACTATCGACCGACGTCATGGATAAAGAACGTGAACGCCTTGAATTGTTATTGCACAACAAGGCATTTTATACCTTTGGCAAAAACCAACTCACTTTCCTTGCCGATACCATAAGCCATCATACACAGGCCGATTTAACCATGACCAAAGCGGTGTTTTCCGATAGCGATACCTTATCGCCGCGCCGCTATAAAATAAGAAATATAAAGATATATAGCGATTTTGACCAAACGGCGGCATATTCCGATTCATCCTATTATGAAACCATGCAGCGCACAGCCTTGCAGTCTGATTCGGAATACGGCGAACTGGCGCTGTATTACCGCGAACAACCTGTTTTGCGGCATGGCATGTACAGGGAAGCCTTGCGGCTAAGGCCCGGCGATGCGTATAATGAAGACCTTGTAACCCGTACTTACAATAACATCACTTCGCTGTATGTATTAAGGGTAGTACATATCCAGTTTGTGGTAGTGTTGCGCGTACAGGGGGGGGCGTTGGTTGATTGTTTGATTCGGCTGACGCCCGCCAAATCGCAAGGGTTTAAGACGAACTTTGAATTTTCGGTGAGTTCCAACGCGCTGTTTGGCGTGTCGCCCATTGTATCCTATTTCCATAAAAACTTGTTTAACGGCGCCGAATATTTAAATCTTTCGTTTTTGGGAGATTTTCAATTCAAGTGGAACAACAAACAACAGCGTGCCACGGAGGTGTCGGTGTCGCCGTCATTGAGCGTGCCGAAATTTCTTTTCCCGTGGTTATATCGTTATATGTCGCCCTACATGCCGCGTACGGAATTTCTGTCGTCATACAGTTTTCAGTATCGCCCCGACTATACCCGCAACTCCATTGTACTTTCTTTCGGCTACACCTGGCATCCTTCCTCTCGTATAACTTACAATATTACGCCCGTTAACCTTAATCTTGTGAATGTCTACAACCTTAGCCAGCTGTTTTATGAAAGCCTTACCGATCCGTTTCTGCGCAATCGGTATGAAAATCACTTTGTCCTCGGCCTTTCCGCTTCGTGGATATACACCGACCGGCTACCCAACAAACGTTTAAATTCGGTGTATCTGCGATGGAATGTGAAAACAGCCGGCAACACCGTTAGCTTGTTCGATCGTATGTTGTCGAATAATGGCGGGGCGCGGATATTTGGCAACACGTATGCCCAATTTGCCAAAACCGATTTGAACATATCATACTACCAATATTTTAATGATTACGTGATGCTGGCCTGTCGTGCTTTTGGCGGTGTGGGACGCGGCTACGGCAATTCCATCGCCATGCCGTTTGAAGAGGTGTACTTTTCGGGCGGCGCTTACAGTTTGCGTGGCTGGCAGGCGCGCACCCTGGGTCCCGGCGCCGCGCCCATGGATTCCACGTTCTCTATTCCCAATCAGGTAGGCGATATGAAACTCGAAGGAAACATTGAATTTCGCTATAAAATATTCCGGGCATTAGAGGGCGCTTTGTTTTTAGAAGGCGGGAACATCTGGTCGCTCAACCCTGCCGACAGCCGCACCGGAGCGTATTTCAGGTGGAGTGAATTTTACCGCCAGATGGCTTTGAATAGCGGTCTTGGTTTACGGTTAAATTTCGGGTTTCTCGTGATCCGCCTCGATTGGGGCATGCGCATCCACGATCCGGCGCCCGGCAAAGGATGGATTAATGTGTCTAATTGGTTGAAAAACGACAACTCGTCGTTCCACTTCGGGATAGGATACCCGTTTTAACAGAGTTAAGAACTAAGAGTTGAGAGTTAAGAATTTTTTGGATTTTCCAAAATAATATCTACCTTTTCGATGCGTGAAGCGTTAAGAGTAAGGCGTGAAGCGCACGAACCAACAATAAGAAGACAGTGACAACACACAACTCATACGGACAAAGGGATAAATGCCCTTCGGGCGATAAAATTTTTTATCCATTGTATCGGCTGCGCAGAAAAGGGCGCACACACAGGTGCGCCCTTACATCCTTTCCCATTAAAATTATTCTTTATTAATTATTAACCATTAATTGGTTTTACCCTGTTCAGTCGAGGTTCTACCTCGACTGTTTTATTTTGTGCGGCCTGGTCGCAAGCGTTAAGCGTTTTTGTCGCCTTACGCATATCGCTTTTTCGTAAATCAAAACTCGTCAATCGCCCGCAAGTGTGGGCGGTTTTGTTTAACGCTTAGTTCAAGTATATTTTGTAAATAATAGAAATTTTTCTATTTTTGCAACGTCAAATAGCAAATATGAAATCAAGTGAATTAAACAGGCTTATCCTGAAAAACGGTTGGAAAATTCTCCGGCAATCAGGAAGCCATGTGATTTACGAAAAAAATGGCCTTACCTATCCCGCTACTTTTCATGGAAGTAAGGAGGTTGGTAAAGGATTGGAAATGAAAATCAGAAAAGAGATGGGTTTACAATAAACACGCTCTAAAAAACAATGTAATTATGAAACAAATAGAAGCGATTATTGAACGGGCAGGCGATGGCACATACAGTGTTTATTGCAAAGAAGAAATGTTTACCGGAATGGGAGCTACCTCTGAAGACGCCCAAAACAATATGCTGGAACAAATGCAGTTTTACAAACAGACAGCCATTAAAGAGGGTTTTGCATATCCTGCGTTCTTAGATGACGAATTTGAAGTGGTTTATAAGTTCGATACCAAAAGTTTGCTCGAATATTATTCCGGCATAATTTCCCTATCCGGAATGGAAAAGATAACCGGCATACATCAAAAACAATTATGGAATTATCTGCGTACCGATACCGTTCCACGCAGAAAGCAGATTACAAAAATAGAAAACGGCTTGCACCTGTTAGGGAAAGAACTGTCAAGCATATCACTTTAAACTCATAACCCCGCTGTATGCTTTACCCTTTACGCCTTACGCTTTACTTTCGTAAATCGTCAATCGCTCGCGCAGGTGGGCGGTTTTTTTAACCTTAAATATTTGAATTTTTAAATCTTTAAATTTCCTCTGTGTCAAAATGTCATCTTTTCGCGTGTGGCAAGGAATTTGTGAATTCGTAGGAAAAACGAAAAGGAACAATATATGAACTTGAATAACCTTACCATCAAATCGCAGGAGATGGTGCAACACGCCATACAGATGGCGCAAAGCGCCTCCCAGCAGGCGGTGGACAGCGGGCATTTGCTGAAGGCCATGCTGGCCGATAACGAGGGCGTCGCGAGCCTGCTGCTGCGTAAGCTCGGCGTGGCGTTGCCCGCCTTGACGAAAGCGGTGAACGACGCGGTGGAACATTATCCGAAAGTGACGGGCGGCGACCCCTACCTCTCGTCCTATGCCAATAAAGCGCTCCAAAAAGCGCAGGAATACGCCACGAAGATGGGCGACCAGTTCGTGTCGGTAGAGCATATTCTGCTGGGGCTGCTCGACGGAGGCGACAACATCGCCCGGCTGATGAAAGACAGCGGGATTAACGAAAAAGACCTGAAGGCGGCCGTGGCCGAACTGCGCAAAGGCGCAAAGGTAAACAGCGCTTCGGCTGAGGAAACGTACGATGCGCTAAACCGGTATGCGGTGAACTTGAACGAGCAGGCGCGTACGGGCAAGCTCGACCCGGTGATAGGTCGCGACGACGAGATACGCCGTGTATTGCAGATTTTGAGCCGCCGCACGAAAAACAACCCTATTTTAGTGGGCGAGCCGGGCGTGGGGAAAACAGCCATTGCCGAAGGCATTGCACACCGTATTATTATAGGCGATGTGCCGGAAGATTTGCGCTCGAAACAGATTTTTTCGCTCGACATGGGCGCGCTGATTGCCGGCGCCAAATATAAAGGAGAGTTTGAGGAACGCTTGAAAGCGGTGGTGCGCGAAGTGTCGGCGGCGGCCGGCGAAATTATTCTGTTTATTGACGAAATCCACACGTTGGTGGGCGCCGGCAAGAGCGAGGGCGCCATGGACGCCGCCAATATCCTGAAACCCGCGCTGGCGCGTGGCGAGTTGCGTGCTGTGGGCGCTACAACCCTCGACGAATACCAGAAATATTTTGAGAAAGACAAGGCGCTGGAGCGCCGTTTCCAGATAGTCATGGTGGATGAGCCTTCGGTGCCCGACGCCATTTCTATCTTGCGGGGATTGAAAGAACGCTATGAAAACCACCATAAGGTGCGCATCAAGGACGAAGCGATTATTGCGGCGGTGGAGCTCTCTACCCGCTATATCTCGTCGCGCTACCTGCCCGACAAGGCTATCGACCTGATTGATGAGGCGGCGGCGCGCCTGCGCCTTGAAATGAACTCGGTGCCGCAACCGATTGATGAACTCGACCGCAAAGTGCGCCAGCTTGAGATTGAGCGGGCGGCCATTAAGCGCGAAGGCGATGAGAAAAAATTGGAGGAACTGTCGAAACAAATCGGCGATTTTGAAGAGCAGCTTACGGTGCAACGCGCACACTGGAAGGAGGAAAAAGACCTGGTGGACGCCATCCAGAAGAACAAACAGCTGATTGAAGATTTGAAGTTTCGCGCCGAAGACGCCGAACGGCGCGGTGATTACGGCGCCGTGGCGGAAATACGCTATGGCAAAATGATAGAAGCGGAGAGGGAAATTGAACGATTGAACAAAGAAAAAGAAGAACGCAACTTCACGTTGGTGGACGAAGAAGTGGACGCGGAAGACATTGCCGAAGTAGTGGCCAAGTGGACGGGCGTCCCTGTACAGCGCATGTTGCAGAGCGAGCGGGAGAAATTGCTCGACATGGAACAGGCCTTACATGGCCGGGTAGTGGGGCAGGAGGAGGCCATTGCCGTTATTTCCGATGCGGTGCGCCGAAGCCGTGCGGGATTGCAGGATGCACGGCGGCCTATCGGCTCGTTTTTGTTCCTGGGCACTACCGGGGTGGGCAAAACCGAGCTGGCTAAGGCCCTGGCCGATTTCCTGTTTAACGATGAAAATATGATGACGCGCATCGACATGAGCGAATATCAGGAACGCCATGCGGTAAGCCGCTTGATGGGGGCGCCTCCGGGCTATGTGGGCTATGAGGAAGGCGGGCAATTGACCGAGGCGGTGCGCCACAAACCTTATTCGGTGGTGCTGCTCGACGAAATTGAAAAAGCGCATCCCGATGTGTTCAATGTGCTGCTGCAAGTCCTCGACGATGGCCGCTTGACCGACAACAAAGGCCGCACGGTGGATTTCAAGAATACGATTATCATCATGACCTCGAATGCCGGCTCGCACCTGATGCAGGAAAACCTGAGTAAGCTCACCGACAGTAACCGCGACCAGTTGTTGGCCGAGAGCAGGCAGGAAGTGCTCGAGTTGCTGCGGCAGACCATCAGGCCGGAATTCCTGAACCGCATTGACGAAATTGTAATGTTCAACCCGCTAACAGAACAAAATATCCGCGAAATTGTGGAACTGCAATTGCGCAACTTGAAGAAACTGCTTGCCGGTAGCGGCATCGAACTTGAGCTTACGGACTTTGCACTCACTTATCTGGTGCAGCGCGGATACGACCCGCTGTATGGCGCACGGCCGGTGAAGCGGGTATTGCAGCGTGAAATTACCAATGAACTGGCCAAAGAAATACTGAAAGGAAAAGTGAGCGCAGCACATGTGGTAATGGTAGACTACTTTGGCGAAGGCTTGGTGTTTAGCAATAAAAAAGAAAAGAAAATTTAATGTTCGCTTAACGCGTATAAAGTAATATTGCCATATCTTTGCACCTGAAAACAGACCTTATTTCATGGGTAAAGTTTTTGGTTAGGTTAAAGGCAGGCAAGGAAGAGCAATCTTCCTTGTTTTGTTTTATATCTTCTGTGGCGAATATGAAATTTTCCGCTATCTTTGTACGGTTATTTATTGTTTATGAGAAAACCGCTTCTTTTATTGCTATTGGGGTTGCTGCTTTTAGTAGTGGCCTGCCGGCAAGTGTTGCCGGAAGACCGCATGGTTGACCTGCTCACCGATATGTATCTCTATGATGAAGAATTTGCCAAAGGCATGCAGGGGGCCGACTCGGTGAGTTTCTACCGCTCGGTATTTATTAAACATGGCTGCGGGGAGGATGAATATAAGAAAGCGGTGGCCTGGTACGCAAAGAAACCGAAAGTAATGAAGGAAATTTATACGGCGGTGAAAACGCGACTTGAGGGCTACAAGGCGGAGTTTGAGCAAGTGCTGCAACTGGAAGAGTATTTGCTGACGGCCCCGCCTCATGACACCTTGTTTTATATGGTGCTTGATGACGATTCCGCGATGCGCCGGCAGGTGTACTTGCCGAAATTCCGGACACAGCCGGAGTGCGTCGACTCGCTCCTTGTCTTAATACCCGAAGCGCCAAGCCGGCCTGAACAACCCGAACAATCCGAGCAGCCCAAACAGATCGAAAAACTCGAACTTCCAAAACAACTTCAACAGCTTGATAAATCCGGTCGCCACCCTGCCCGGCCGGTTCGCCCCAGACAACCGGTAGAACATCTTCAACTTCTACCGTAATGCGTCGTATTGCAGCACAATATTTGTTTACGGGAAAACCGCCGTTGCTGCGGCATGGCATGGTGACGCTCGATGATGCGCACCGTGTTATAGCCGTGGGGCAGTGGGACGGAACGGAAACGGCGCATACGGAATTTTACAATGGCGTGCTGGCGCCGGGCTTTGTGAATGCCCATTGTCATTTGGAGCTGTCGCACCTGAAAGGGGTGATAGCGCCGCAGGCCGGCATGGCCGGCTTTCTGGACGCCGTGATGAGGCAACCTGCCGGAACAGCCGCTGCCGGCGTCCTGCAACTTGCCGACGAGCAGATGCGAAAGGAGGGCATTGTGGCCGTAGGCGACGTGTGTAACACACCGGCAAGTTTCGGCGTGAAACGTGAGAGCGACATCTACTATCATTCGTTTATTGAGGTGGCCGGCCTCTCCGAGCAGGTCACGGAGACGCGGAAAGCCGCAGCCGCCGGATTACTGAACGACGCGGAGGTGGCGGGATTGACGGCTACGGTAACGCCCCACGCCCCATACAGCATGAACGAAGCGCTGTTCGCTTTTGCGGTGGACGCGGCGCAGCGTCAACATATCCTGTCAATACACAATCAGGAAAGCGACGCGGAAAATGCGTTGTTTTTGCAGGGCGAGGGTGCGCTGCAAACGTTATTCGCTTCGATGGGATTTACGACGCCGCACCCCACCGGATTAACTTCCGTGCACCGGATTTTACCGCTGTTGCGGGAGTCCACACGCCTGCTGCTGGTGCATAATACCGTGACTTCCGAAGCCGACTATGAGGCCGTGCAGGCGGCAACCCGGAACGTGAGCTGGGTGTTGTGCCCCAATTCAAATCGCTACATTACAGGGATGCTGCCCCCGGCCGGCCTGTTCTTCTCAAAAGGGGCGCAGGTGGCTATCGGCGCCGACAGTTTGGCCTCCAACACGCAATTGTCGGTGTTGGAAGAACTGAAAACCCTGGCGCGGCATTTTCCGCAAATCCCTTTGGAAACGCTGTTGCAATGGGCTACGTATGGCGGCGCACAAGCGTTGCGGAAAGAGCGGGAGCTGGGACTTCTGGAAGCGGGTAAACAGCCCGGACTGGTGCTGATTGAAAATTTAGATTTACACCGCCTGAAACTCACCCCTGACGCCACAGCCCGGACGATAATTTAAAGATGTAAGAACTAAATCACTAATTTTTCGTATCTTTGCGGGGAAGTTTAAAACGTAAAGGTTATGGCAATAGCGGCATTAGACAAGCAGACGAGTGATAAGATAAGTTTCATCGCTTTCATTATTCCGAAATTTGCATCAGCGTACAAGATGAAGGTACCTGATGCCTACCGTTATCTGAAAAAATACGGCGGGATTAGTTACTTGGACGAATGTTGGTGGGCTTTGCACACCGACAATCCGTTTTGGGCGGTCAGAGACATGTATAAGGTTTGCCAAAGCAATGGGGGTATGCGATGAGGGTTTACCACGGCAGCGACACGCCCGTCTCTGTGATTGATTTGCAAAAATGCAAGCCTAACCGGGATTTTGGACGAGGTTTTTATGTGACAAAACTTCGTACGCAAGCCGAAAATATGGCAAAAAGAGTTACAAAATACAGCAAAAAAACACCAGTGGTCACAGAATATGAATTTGACGAATATGCTTACCAGGACGATGACCTGAAGGTGTTGCGCTTTGATGCATATAATGAGGCCTGGCTGGATTTTGTAGTTTTAAACCGCAATGCCGACAAGCGCAGGCAAGCACACGAATACGATATCGTAGAGGGAAATGTGGCAGATGACAAAATTACCCGGAACATCACAAAATATCTGAAAGGAAAGATTTCAAAGCAGGATTTTCTCGAAATGTTGAAATACAACGAGCCCAATCATCAAATATGCTTTTGTACGATAAATTCTCTTCAAATGCTCGATTTCATAGAAAATCCAACGGATATTTCTTATGAAATTTCCGAAATCGGCGAACCGTTACTCGAAAAATTAATACTCGACAACCAAATAGACGAAATAAAAGCCACCGATTTATTTTATAATTCCGAAACATTTACTCGACTTGCCGATGTATCAACCGGCTTTTATCTAAAGCCCTGGCAAGAAATTTATGAAATACTCAAGAAAGAACTAAGAACTAAGAGTTACATTAAATAAGATGTATTTTTCCGACATTATATTTGGCCCCGTACAAAGCCGGCGATTAGGCGTTTCGTTGGGTATTAACCTGCTGCCGTTGCATGGCAAGTGGTGCAATTTCGATTGCATTTACTGCGAGTGCGGGTGGAACAAGGAAGGACTGGCCGACAGGCGGCTTCCTGCGCGGGCAGACGTGCGCGGGGCGTTGGAAGCGAGGTTGCGGACATTGGCGGCGGAGAAAAAGCTCCCGGACGCCATTACCTTTTCGGGCAACGGAGAGCCCACTATACATCCCGAGTTTGCGGGTATTGTGGACGATGTGGTGGCGTTGCGCAACCGCTTTGCACCCGCTGCCAAAGTATGCGTGCTTTCCAACGCCACCACCCTGATGCGCGATGAAGTATTTGCGGCGCTACAGAAGACCGATTGCCCCATCTTAAAACTTGACTCAGCTATTACGTCAACGGCCAAACGCATGAATAACCCTGCCGGCGACTACACGGTAGAACAGGTTGTAGCGGCCATGCAGCGTTTTCGCCATGATTTTATTTTGCAAACCATGTTTCTCCGGGGCGACTGCCGGGGGGCGTTTATCGATAACGCCACGCCCGGAGAGGTAAGCCGGTGGCTGGAAGTAGTGTCCTTGCTGCGCCCGCGGGAAGTGATGATTTACACCATCGACAGGGAAACGCCGGCGCAGG
This sequence comes from Prevotellaceae bacterium, assembly GCA_031258755.1. Taxonomy (GTDB): domain Bacteria; phylum Bacteroidota; class Bacteroidia; order Bacteroidales; family UBA932; genus JAIRLC01. The sequence continues at coordinate 9,662 of JAIRMK010000173.1, read as the reverse complement.
GCTTGCAGAAAATCCCGCTGCACGAATTGGAGCAAATTGCCGCAAAAGTGAAGCAAATGGGTATTCCGGTGAGGGTCTCGGGGTGACGTTATTAAGCCCATGAACTAATCATGTGTTTGAAATGTAACTTTTTTCTCTTAAATTTGCAACGTATTTATGTAAAGCTTTTGCTTTATTATTAGGTAGCTTGCGAAATCGTCAATTTTGAATAGCCTTCCAATAATTAAGTGAAAGCTCATGTTTTAGGCATGGGCTTTTTTTATAGAGGCTATAGGTGTTTGACGATACCTGCAAGCTAATAATGAAGTTCATGCTTTTTCATTATGAGAATGACTAATCAAACGTTTATGGAAGATACAGGAAATTTTTTGGATTGCAGCAAGCAGCAAATTACAACGTTGGATGTGCGTAAACGTACGGCGTTAACCGTCTTGAACTGTTGGTCTAATCAGTTAAAGAAATTGAATGTGCGTAAGAATACGAAATTGACGATACTGGATTGCTGCTATAATCAGTTAGAGAAATTAAACGTGCGTAAAAATACGTTGCTGACGACATTGGATTGCAGCAACAACCGGCTGAAAAGTTTGGACGTAAGCCATAACTGCGCATTAAACACCTTGTGCTGCCGCTACAATCAGTTGAAAAAGCTAACGGTGGATAAGAATGAAAAACTAACGGCATTGAATTGTTGCCACAATCAACTTTCTACGGCCGCATTAAATGCGCTGTTCGAGAGCTTACCCCACAAAATGCCCGACGATAATGCCTTTATTTCTGTTACCCATAACCCAGGAGAGAATTTTTGCGATAAATCGATTGCCATCCATAAAGGCTGGCGGTTTATCTGAATTAAAACCCGAACGCTGTTCGTTGCGGGAGTAGGCCGGGGAAGCCGCCGGTGTGAATAAAGAGGATGTTTTTTCCGGTGACGAAACGGCCTTCCTTTATCTCGTGATACAGGCCGTAGAGCGCTTTTCCTGTATATACCGGGTCAAAAATAATACCGTCGGTACGGGCGGTTTTGGCGATAAAATCGAGCTCTTCTTTCCGGCTTAGCGCATACCCTAACCCCACGTATCCATCTACAATGTCGATGTCTTCTTTGGTGAACGCCAACTGTCCGCCGCCTGTTTGCAACATCTCGTGTATTTCGCCGGCGATGCGTTCGCGGAACGCTTCGGCGGTGTTGCACACATTAAATCCGGCAATTCTTTTTCCGGCATTTAATGCTGCATTGGCTACGTATAATCCGCCGTAAGTGCCGCCCGACCCCACCGGAACCACAATCGTGTCGAAGCTTATTCCCATCTCCTTTTCCTGTCCGATGATTTCATGCAGGCACTGGTAATACCCGAAACAACCTAATCCGTTCGACGCGCCTTCGGGGATGACATAAGCCCTGCGGCCTTTCGCGGCCAGTTCCCGCTTCACCTCTTCCATAATTTCATCGCGGCACGCGGCGTAGTCCTGCTCGCTGATAAACCGGAATGTGGCGCCCAGCAGTTTATTCATTAAATAATTGCCGTCGGGGCAAGGTGGGGGATTGTCTGTTTTCAGCACCAGCACGGCCGAGAGCCCCAGCCGTACGGCCGCTGCGGTAACGGCGCGGGCGTGGTTCGACTGTATCCCGCCGCAGGTGATTAAGGTGTCACAACCTTGCGCCAGCGCGTCGGGGAGCACAAACTCAAGTTTCCGCACTTTATTTCCTGTGAGTTCGCTTCCTGTTTCGTCATCGCGTTTTACATATACCTGCACACCCAGCTCGGTGGACAGGTTTTGCATTTTGTCAATCCGTGTAGGCAGGTTGGCTAAATGTAGCCGGGCAGGTATTTTCATCATATAGATTATGTCGTTTAATGTAAGTATAAATATTTTCAGGCACGAAATGCCGTATGTCCTTTCCCTGTTTTACCGCTTCCCGGATAAGGGTAGAAGACACCTGAATTTCCGGCGCCGGAATTAGTTTTACGCGCGGAAACCGGAGGGCGGTGTGGATGTCATGGCCATCGCGGGGATAAATCATGATGTTAAACTCCTCCACGATGCGCCGGTAGTCTTTCCAGCATGTCAGGTTTGCCCAGTTGTCGGCGCCTATAATCAGCGTGAAGGCATGCTGTGGATAGCGTTCCTGCAATGCAGTTAAGGTGTTGATGGTGTAAGAAGGCTGCGGCAGTGAACACTCGATGTCGCATATATGGAATTTCGGTGAATGAGCAATAGCCAGTTGTACCATGTCCATCCGGGTGGCCACCGGACTTAACGCTCGTTTTTCTTTCAGCGGGTTGTGCGGGGTAACCGTGAACCACACTTCATCGAACGCTGCCTGCGCACAAAGATAATTCGCCACCGTCAAATGTCCGTTATGCGGCGGGTCGAACGAGCCCGGAAAAATAGCCACTTTCATTTCAACAATTCAACAATTTCAACAATTCAACAATGTATTAAAATCCGAAACCATCCACTTCGACTTCTTCCTGTATTTCTTCTTCCACCGGCCTTGCCTGTTGATGTTCGGCATTCGCAATTACCTGTATGGCCTTGTCGGGGCGTGCGGGACAGATGTATTCGCATCCGCCGCAACCTACGCACAGAGAGGTGTCTAATTGCGGGATGAGCAATCCGTCGCGAAAAGGTACCATGCGTATGGCCTTCACAGGGCAATGCTCATCGCAGGCGCCGCAGTCGGTTTCTTCGCGAACCACAATGCACCGGTCGAGAATGAAGTCTGCCTTTCCTATCTGGATGAGTTTTTTTTCTTCTTTCGTAACCGGATAAATAGCGTCATTGGGGCAAACCGTACCGCATATATTGCACTCGTAGTTGCAAAATGATTTGTTGTAATCGAGTACAGGCATCATAAAACCGTCGAGGCCGTATTCAGACACGGCAGGCCGCAGCACGTGCGACGGACAGCCGGCTACACAGGCGTGGCAGGCGGTGCAGTGCCGTTTGAAATGGTCGAGCCCGAGCGAGCCCGGCGGCGTGATGGCCTTGGTATGCGTGGATGATGCACGCCATGCCGGCATAAAGGCGCGTACGGCGCCGGCTGTAGCTATTCCGCCTATGGCGCCTAAGAATAAACGCCGGCGCGTAACCTCAGCCGGTTTCTGTGGCAGGACTTTCTTTTTACCGTAGGCAAATTGATAGCGGATGCTTTGCTGCGTGCGGCATACCGACGTGCAATTGTGACATTGCACACATCGCGTGTGGTCAATCTCCTGCTTTTTGATGTCGATACATTGCCCTTTACAATGCTTGACACAAACCATACAGCGTGCGCAGGTGTCGGAGTTCAGCGCAAGGCGGAACAGTGAATATTTTGAAAGCACGCCGAGCAATGAGCCCACAGGACAAATGCTGTTGCAGTACAGGCGGCCACGCAGGGCGCTGAGGGTTGTTACAATGACGAAGACGGCTGCCGCGAACAGGCAGGCGCTCACGGTAAATATTTTGTAGTCCTGAAAAGGAATAGCGGAAAAGATATTCGACAAGGTGTTACCGCTCCAAATCACTGCCGGCCGGAGCAGGTTGGCGGCCATACGTCCGAAGTTGCTGTAAGGGTCTAACTTCAAAAGCAGGGTGCTGCTGCCCAGTATAAACCCTATAATCACTATGCCGAGTGTGAGGTAGCGCACCAAATGATGCGGTTTGCTGTATTTTAACTTTCTTTGCTTTTTACTTTTGAACAGGTTGGCTATGCGGCGCACAACGTCCTGATAAGTGCCCAGCGGACACAAGGTGGAGCAGTAAACACGTCCGAATAACAGCGTCAGCAGCACAAGCAGCAGGATGATTACCGCACTTCCGGTAGCGGCACCCAGCAGGGCCGGTACAAACTGCCACTTCAACAGTCCGTCGCTCCACTGGTTGGTGAGATGATACGTATCAACAAAGCAAATCAGGAGAAGCAAAAAGAACACCAAAGACAGTACGACCCTAAATCTTTTCAAGAATTTATACGCCATTTTTAGAGTTTAATGCGTTGTACTTTGAGTGTGTCGATATCGGTAGTGCCTATCTTCATATCGTGGCCGATGGTGATGTGCCCCACACTCGCCAGCGGCATTTTCTTGAATTGGTTGAAGAACGACACGGCAGCCGTATCTATGGCCACAATGTCGGTTGACATGAACAGGGCTTTCGGTGTTTGCACATCAGACAAACTGCGCCCTTTCGGGCCGTTTTGGGTCATGATGCGATACGCATCTACAATATTTAAGGTGGGGCGCTTTTTAATCAGTGCGCTGTCGGCGATACATTGCTGGAGGTCGTTGGCATGCATAAAACGGCGGTCCCACACAATCCCCATGTTATTCTTCATGGCAATCGACATCTTGGCGCCACCGTGATTTTTCAAAATAGGCACGTTTATCCACACATCGGCGTTGAGGATGGCTTCGTGCACCTTTGTGCTGGTAAGGCGTTTCGCGCCGGAGAGCGTTATTTCGCGGTAATATTTTTCTTCATGTGCAAAAGCCATTTTTCCCCCGGCTTCCTTCACGGCGTCTTCAATGCCACTGTTCTTGTAACACGCGTTCCAATCGTCGCACGTGTGGTCAAAAACCACCACTTCGCCGGCGCCTGCCTTGAGGCAGTCTTTGATGATGGCCGCCACCAGCGCGGGATTGGTGTTCGCGGCGTATTCCGGAGTTTTGTCCCATCCGATATTCGGCTTCACCACTACACGCTGTCCCTTTTTCACAAAAGAAGAAATGCCGCCAAACGACTCGATGGCTTTGGCATACATCGCTGCGGGTTCACCGCCCATGACCGCCACCAAATCGTAGGGCGCTACTGCTGCCGCGGGCTTTGCCGATAGTGCGTAGGGCTTAAACGACAAAGTGCCGGCTATTCCGCCCAACAACGCTGTCTTTAAAAAATTTCTGCGCTCCATAGTATTTACTGAGGTAGTTATAATATGCAAACTTACTATTATTTTCAATAAGTCACAAATTTATTTTATCTTTGCCGCTTCTTTTATGAATTTATGCAGAAAATTAGAAATATTGCTATTATTGCCCACGTTGACCACGGAAAAACGACTCTGGTTGACCGGATGATTTTACAGGGAAAGGTGTTCCGCGATTCGGAAAAGCCCGGCGAATTAATTCTTGACAACAACGACCTGGAGCGCGAACGCGGCATCACCATTCTTGCCAAAAACGTGTCGGTCATTTATAAGGATTATAAAATTAACATTATCGACACCCCTGGTCACGCCGATTTCGGAGGAGAGGTGGAGCGCGTGCTGAATATGGCCGATGGCGTGTTGCTGCTGGTCGATGCGTTTGAAGGCACCATGCCGCAAACCCGCTTTGTGCTGCAAAAGGCGCTGGCATTAAATAAAAAGCCGGTGGTGGTGGTCAACAAAGTGGACAAGCCCAACAGCCGTCCCGACGAAGTAAATGAACAGGTGTTTGACTTGATGTTTAGCTTGCAGGCCAGCGAGGAGCAACTCGACTTTAAGACCATCTACGGCAGCGCCAAGCAAGGCTGGATGTCGCTCGACTGGCGCCATCCCACTACGGATATTACGCCGTTGCTGGACTTGATACTCGATGAAGTGCCCGCGCCGCTTATGGTAGAAGGCACGCCGCAAATGCTCATCACCTCGCTGGAATATTCGCCTTATGTCGGACGTGTGGCTATCGGCCGCATCACGCGGGGGACGCTGCGCGCAGGCATGAACGTGTCGCTCGTGAAACGCGACGGCGCCATGAGCAAAACGAGAATCAAGGAACTGATGACCTTCGAAGGCATGGGAAAAACAAAACGCGACGAGGTGCAATGTGGCGACATCTGCGCCTTAGTGGGTATCGAAGATTTTGAAATAGGCGATACGATAGCTGATTTTGAAAACCCCGAAGCCCTGCCCCCCATTGCGGTTGACGAGCCCACCATGAGCATGCTGTTTACCATTAACGACTCGCCGTTCTATGGCCGCGACGGAAAATTTGTCACCTCGCGCCACCTGAAAGACCGCCTGTACCATGAGTTGGAGAAAAATCTGGCGCTGCGCTTGAAAGACGGCCCCACGGCCGACTCCTTCTTTGTATATGGACGCGGCGTGCTGCACCTGAGCGTGCTGATTGAAACCATGCGGCGCGAGGGCTACGAATTGCAGGTGGGACAGCCCAAGGTGATTGACAAAAATATTAACGGCATACGATGCGAACCGGTGGAACACCTTACTATCGACGTGCCTGAGGAATTTTCCGGCCGGGCCATAGAAATGACCACGCGGCGCAAGGGCATGTTGCTGCACATGGAAACGCGCGCCGGACGTACGCACCTCGATTTCGATATTCCCGCACGCGGCCTGATTGGTTTGCGCAGCAACCTGCTCACTGCTACGCAGGGCGAGGCCATCGTGGCGCACCGGTTCAAGGATTTCGAGCCCTACAAGGGCGAAATAGAACAGCGGATTAATGGCTCGCTGGTGGCGGTGGAGACCGGAGCGGCCATTGCCTACGCCATCGACAAGTTGCAGGACAGGGGTAAATTCTTCGTGGCGCCGGGCGAGGAAATCTACGCCGGGCAAGTGGTGGGCGAGAACACCCGCGCCGAGGATATCGGCATTAACCTCTGCAAGACGAAAAAACTGACCAACATGCGGGCATCCGGCTCGGACGAGAAGATGGTGATTGCCCCGCCGGTGAGATTTAGTTTGGAAGAAGCGCTGGAATATATTCAGGAAGACGAATACGTAGAAGTCACGCCTCATTTCATGCGGTTGCGGAAAATTATTCTCGATGAAACCGAACGGAAGCGCCGGAAAAACTAAAATGTGAAGAACGATTAGGAAATAACCAAAAAAAATCATACCTTTGCTCCTCATTTGAATAACCCGGTACCATGGCCGAGGGGTTAGGCAGCGGTCTGCAAAACCGTGTACAGCAGTTCGAATCTGCTTGGTACCTCAGATATGCACTCAAAAGTCTCGAAAAACAATTTTCGAGACTTTTTTGTTTTGGTAATGATGCCAAAAATGGTTGGTAATTTTTATCGGGACAGATGTAATGATACATTGAAGTAAAGAAGTTTTTTGTGGAGGAGCAATGCCTCAACGATAATTTTATATGGCTAAAAAAGTTTATTTTTTATTGCTAAGACAGCCAAAATCCGATTTTAATCCATTAAATAAAAGAACGTTATAAGACACTATGGGGGAAGAACGAGAATTTACTACGGTTGCAGAATTGATAACTTATTATAAAACCGAGTTATCGATATTAAAAACGTCTAAAGAACGAGCGAAACGGTTACTTGAAATTCTGCGTAATGAAAAAGAACGATGTGATTCTATGGATTATATGGAGGCCGGAAGTTCCACGATTGCGATGGTGCAATTCATGAAAAACGCAAAACTATCACAAGAGTTGCAGGCAGCCATAATTTCGCTGTCGGACTTTCTTTCTACAGGACATATAGAGGGACACCATCTCATAGACCATAGACCAAAATTTATTGACGAACTCGTGCATGTTATATCTGCATGATGATTTGATTTTTATACTCTTACTTCTTTTGCTAAGTCTAAACTTTTTTGCTTCTTTCGGGTGTTTTTTCAGATAGTCGGCAAAATCATCAACGGTCATCCCGGCGGGAATATCTGTTTCGTAAACCATCAAAACATTTCTGCTTTGTTTGATTTTCCGTACAAGCAGCATAATCCGTTTGAAGTGCATGTGTGTTATCATTAAATTTGATTTTTAGCTAAATTTCTTCCCCTTTTTCTACCTCTTCAACTTCCTTATGGCGAGAATTTTAAAATGTTCTCGCCTTTTTTTTCTTCCACTTTTTCTTCCCCCTGTACTCAAAAGGCTGTATTGACAACAACTTTGACTTTTTTAAAAATTACATTAGCGAACAAAATCCTGAAACGGAATATGATGTGGAAAATATCGCCTCGTTTTCCGTTACCTCAGGAATGACGCGAGGACTATTAAACCCGGTTAAAGACTTTTTATACCACTCGCCAGATAAAATAAAGGTTACTGCTAATGGCACAGAAAAAGAAATTGGAATATCTGATCTACTTCTCAACCAATTGATGGGTATATATATCCGTGACAAATATCTCAAAGATTATTTCCCAGTTGTGAATTAGATCTGGGCTTGCTAAACCCGTAACATCGCCGCAGGAGGTATGTTCAACTCAAGGCAAAGCAATCGTGCAATTTTAAGCGTCGGCTCTGACCGCCCGGCAATATAGTCATTAATGCGGGATGGACTTACGCCGATATTACCCGCCAACGCCTTTTGCGTAATCCCTTTTTCTTCCAAAGATAACTCTACTAACTCGGCCACAGTTGGTTTTTCAATAGGAAAATGCTCCTTTTCGTAGGCTATTACAATATCCGACACTACGCTCAACTCAAGCGCCTTTTTATCATTGGCCGGGGTGGTGTCATTAACCAAAGGCAACAACTCTTCTACCCTCGCAAGCGCAAATTCGTACTGTTCTTTTGTAATCCTGTCCATATTCCGTATAATTTTATATAGTTGAACAATCTATCTTATTATATTCTTCATGAGTGCCGACAAACCGAATATAAATATACCCCATTGTGAATTTTATGACGACGACCAATCTGTAATTGTTGCCCCTGATATTGAAAACATAGTGCTGATTGCCCGTATAGTCAGTAGCCGGAAAGTCAACTTTTACATCAGATAAATTTTTCCATTCGGCCTTTAGGGCAACGTGATACCAACGCTCAAGGGCAACGCGTGAATCTTCACGTCCTTTTGTTTCATAAAAATCCTTCAATCTCTTGTGCGATACAATTCTCATTCGCGTTTATTTGATACAAATATATGAAATAATTTTGAAATACAAAAATAAAGCGCAGAAATAATTTTATAAAATAGAATTTTCATCCAGCTTCCCCATTTCTTCAGCCACGCGTGTATCCACCATTTTGGCATAGATTTGGGTGGTTTTGATGTCGGAATGGCCGAGCGCCTTCTGGGTGACCTCCAGTGAAACGCCCTGCATAAGCATCACGGTAGTCGCGAATGTGTGCCGGGCCATGTGAAAGGTCAGGTTTTGGGAAATCCCGGTAAAGAAAAACCTCACTACACGGTTTATTGTTACACGAAGTTGTACGAGCGCGGTCTCGCCTTTGGCTAACCGCTGCTTCTTGCGGTTGAATACGAAGTTGTAGGTTGCTAACATAATTTTGTTTTTTGTTGTACCTTGTTGTACCGGCAAAAAAGCGGTACTTATTTGGTACAACAAATATATGTATTTTTATGGAAAGTTGTATCTTGATGTAGAAAGAAAATCTGCTGTATCCCCGCTCCACAAACAAAAACCCGCTTCCGGTCTAATCTACAGAAGCGGGCTTCGTGATCCGCCCGGGGCTCGAACCCGGGACCCCAACATTAAAAGTGTTGTGCTCTACCAGCTGAGCTAGCGAATCCGGTATTCTTGTTGCAGGAATTTGCAAAAGAGGTGCAAAGATAATCATTTTTTTCAATTGTACAAACTCAAAAGTTTTTTAAATTTTATAACACTAATAATGAGTATGTTCATGTATTTTTGCTAATATCTTAACATTTTTCATTAAACTTTTTTACGCTTCTCTCGTCTTATATATGGAAATCAGTTTTTTCATAGATACTTTTTAGGGTTAGTGGTAAAAGACGCTTAT
>JAIRMK010000120.1 GCA_031258755.1 Prevotellaceae bacterium | reverse complement strand
AAAATTTTCAGCATTACTACCGGGCCTGCGGTGATGAAAATCAACTATGAGTTGGGATTCCGGCCGGTGCCGTTTGTCGAATTAACCGATGACGAGGAATTTTGGAACGGTTGTAAAGGGTGCAAAAATTATGATATCCTCGAACGTAACGACAGGAAAATGTGCCTGTGCACGGCGCTTTTATATGATCCCGAATATAAACCTAAAAAATAACTTATATAATTTGCAATAGAATGGAAAAAGTTGTGTTGGCCTTCAGCGGCGGATTGGACACCTCCTTCTGCGTGCCCTACCTGAAAAATGAGAAAGGCTTGGAAGTGCATACCGTATTGGTAAATACCGGTGGTTTTTTAAAAGAAGAAGAACAGGCGATAGCCGCACGTGCGCGTACGCTTGGGGCGGCCACGCATACCGCTATTAACGTGGAAGAGGAATATTACAGCAAAGGGATTAAGTATTTAATTTTCGGGAATATTTTAAAAAATTCCACATATCCGTTGTCGGTAAGTTCGGAGCGGGTTTTTCAAGCGTTGGCGGTGTTGAAGCATGCGCAGAAGTTGAAGGCGGCGTATGTGGCGCACGGCAGTACCGGCGCGGGAAATGATCAGGTGCGGTTCGATTTGGCGTTTGAAGTGATGGCGCCCCACATCAAGATTATTGCCCCGATCCGGGAGCTGGCTTTGTCGCGCGAAGAGGAGATTGCCTATTTGGCCAGGAATGGATATGATCTTCCGTGGGAAAAAGCAAAATATTCGATTAACCAGGGTCTGTGGGGTACGAGCATTGGCGGCGTGGAAACCTTAAAGTCCGACACGTATTTGCCCGACAGCGCCTATCCTTCCCAGCCCGAAAAAACAACGCCCGAAAAAATCACTATCACTTTTTATCACGGTGAGCCGAAGGCGTTGAACGGCGAGCCCATGAAGCCGGTGGCGCTTATCCGCAAGCTGCACGCGTTAGCTTCGAAATTTGCCGTGGGGCGCGACACACACGTGGGCGACACCATCATTGGAATTAAAGGCCGGGTGGCGTTTGAAGCGGCGGCGCCCATGATTATCATCAAAAGCCATCATTTGCTCGAAAAGCATACGCTCACCAAAGGACAGCTGTACTGGAAAGAGCAATTGGCGGGCTGGTACGGACAGCTCATGCACGAAGCGCAGTACCTCGATCCGCTGGCCAGAAATATTGAGACGTTTTTAGCCGACACGCAGAAAGCGGTAAGCGGCGAGGTGACGGTGGAACTGCGGCCTTATCATTTTGCGGTGTTGGGCTGTTCGTCGCCCTACGATTTGATGAATGCGAAGTTTGGGCAATATGGCGAAGTCAACAAGTCGTTTACCGGCGCCGATGTGGTGGGCTTCACCAAAGTGTTGGCCAATCCGTTAAAAATTTATTATGCAGTACACGAAAATGATTAAAGTAGCCATTGCCGGTGCGACCGGCTATACCGGCGGGGAGTTGATCAGAATATTATTAAATCATCCCCATGTGACGATTGCGTCGTTGTTGACGAGCAGCCTCAACGGACAAGCGGTGTCGGCTGTGCACAAGGATTTGTATGGCGATTGCGAGCTGCGTTTTACCGACACGTTGGGCGAGCCCGATGTGTTGTTCCTGTGCCTCGGACATGGCTTGTCGCGGGAGTTTTTAAGCAGTCATAAGCTGCCTGCACACTGTAAGGTCATTGATCTTGGAAATGATTTCCGGGTAGAAAATAAGTTTGAAGACAGGCAGTTTGTGTATGGCGTGCCCGAATTGTTCAGGAGCGACATTGCGGCGGCCGCTTACGTGGCCAATCCCGGATGTTTTGCTACGGCCATTATTCTGGCCTTGGCGCCGTTGGCCGCTCGAAAATGGCTGACCGGCGATATTTATATTCATGCGCTCACCGGCGCTACCGGTGCGGGGAAGCAACTCGCCGAAACGTCGCATTTCAGCTATCGTGCGTCGAATATTTCCATTTACAAAGCGTTTACACATCAGCATTTGGGCGAGATCAACAAAACGCTTCAAACCTTGTCGGGTGTCGCTGTGCCGAAGGTGAATATGATTCCCGTCAGGGGCGATTTCACGCGGGGGATTTTTGCCGGCATACTCACTAAACTGCCTGCGGGGACAACGGTTGCACAGGTGCGGAATTTGTTCCGCGAATTTTATAAAGACGCTTTATTTGTGCACCTTTCCGATGAAACGGTGAGTTTAAAGTCGGTGGTCAACACGAACAAAGTGCTGTTTGACGTGGAAGTCGATGACGGCACGCTTCACGTCACATCCATTCTTGACAACCTGGTCAAGGGCGCGTCGGGACAAGCGGTACAGAACATGAACCTGATGTGCGGCATAGCGGAAGATTGCGGGTTAAAATTAAAAAGCAGCGTATTTTAATCATGAAAAATTTTGAAGTATATCAGCAATGGAACGTCGAGCCGGTGCGGGGCTTGGGATGTAACTTGTGGGATAAAAACGGCGAGGAATATCTCGACCTGTATGGCGGTCATGCCGTCATCTCCATTGGCCATGCGCATCCGCATTATGTGGCGGCCATTACGCAGCAACTGCAGCACTTGTCGTTCTATTCCAATGCCGTGCAAAGCGGCTTGCGCAACCGTTTAGCCGAAAAGTTGGGCGCCATGAGCGGCTATCCGCACTTCAGCCTTTTCCTGTGTAATTCGGGCGCCGAAGCCAATGAAAATGCCATAAAACTGGCTTCGTTCCATACCGGAAAGAAAAAACTTATTGCCTTTAAGGGCGCGTTTCACGGCCGCACTTCGGGCGTGGTGGCGGCTACCGACAATCCATCTATTATTGCACCTTACAACGCATCGCCGAATGTTGTTTTTTTGCCGCTTAACGACAGCGCTTCGGTTGAAAAAGAACTTGCGGGCGGCGATGTGGCCGGCGTTATTATAGAAGGGATACAAGGCGTGGCCGGCATTGTATTGCCGTCCGATGATTTTCTTCGAGACTTAAGGAAATTGTGTGATAAATACGGCGCGGCGCTTATTTTAGATGAGGTGCAGAGCGGCTACGGACGTACCGGAAAATTTTTCGCCCAAGTATGCCGCTATCGAGCCCGACCTTATTACGGTGGCCAAAGGGATGGGGAACGGCTTTCCTGTCGGCGGCGTGCTCATTGCGCCGCACATAAAACCGGTGAAGGGCATGTTGGGTACTACGTTTGGCGGAAATCACCTGGCTTGCGTGGCCGCTTACGCGGTGCTGGAAGTGATGGAGAAGGAAAATTTAATGGGTAATGCGGCGGCATTGGGCGATTACGTTATGCACAACCTGAAAAATACGGCGGTTATTCGTGAAGTGAGAGGCCGCGGCCTGATGACAGGCATTGAACTGCTTCCCGAACATGCGGCGTTACGCACCAAAATCTTAAGCGAGCATAAAATTTTCACCGGCTCTGCGGGCGCCAGTGTGATACGGCTGCTTCCGCCGCTTACCGTTACGGAGCAAGAGTTGCAGCGGTTTATACAGGCAGTGCGGGACGGCATCAACTTCCCGGAATCTTTCAATTCCCCGGAACCAGGTCTTCGGTAGTGAGGGGCATAGATACGGTTTGCTCCGTGCCGAAGCGCGGGTGGTCGTCAACGTGCCTGAGGAAGGCGGCTTTCACGATGAACAGTTTGCCGTGCGAGCCTTGGGGCATTTGAATATCATTATGCAGGCGGGTGGTCAGTTTGTGATAAACTTCCGTTTTGCCGTCGTCGGCCAAGATAACGATAAGGGCATGGCGTACGCCTGTAGGCCATCCGTGCGCCGCCTGTGCAGCATTCATGCCGTCCGACCGGCTCAGCGTTACGCGGATAAAGTCCGTATTTATCACCCGAACCCTGATTCCCGGCTTGACGTCGGTAGCTTCATGGCGGGAATGGTGTCCACCGGATTTGCCGGGCAGCAGAAAACCGAGCATGTGAACGTCTTCCAGCGTCATCACGTCAATGGCATATTGTCCGTAGGCCCACAGTTTTATTTTCAGCACACAGAGGTCAACCGTCAATTTGAGCAGCGATTTGCGTAAATAGCGGTCGGCGGCGGAAGCGGACAAGGTGCCGCATTTGGCGTTAAGTTCTTCCAGCCGGTCGCGGTTGTCGCGAAGTTGTGCGAACAGGGCGGGAGGCAGCGCCCAGTCCGGCTGGTGCGCTTCAATGATTTTGACAAGGTTGTCGATTGCGCTGAACTGCTCGTTAAAAGTACCGTGCCATCGACGAGTGGCGGCAAGAAGAGCTTCGGTAATGTCGTTCATAATATTTAAAATTTAAAATTAACTGATTATTTTCTATTCAAACACATAAGAGATTTTCTAAAACGCTCAAGAATTCTTCAAAAACTCATAAGAATTCTTTCAAAACATTCAAAAATTCTTTCAAAGCACTCAAGAAATTTTATAAAACACTCAAAAATTCTTTCAAAACACTCAAGAGGTTTTCTAAAACACTCAAGATTTTTTTCAAAATGCTCAAGAGCTCTATCAAAATACTCAGGATTTCTTCCAAAATTCATAAGAGTTTTTTCAAAACACTCACTACAAATGCAAAGATACACAATATTATTTAAAAAAAATGTAAGGCAATCATTAATCATTAACCATTAATTATTATCTTTGCAGCGTATTAGTCATCTAAATTATTATTTTATGGCCTCACAGACGGGAATAAGATTCGAATAACATGATAACAGGATTTATTATCACTATTATTCTGGTTTTCCTGAATGGATTTTTCGTAGCCGCCGAATTTGCCATTGTCAAAGTACGCTCGTCGCAGATAGAAGTGCAGAAAAACGCAGGTAAAACCGTAGCAAAAATAGCAAAAAGCGTTGTCGGCAACCTCGATGCATACCTCGCCGCCACTCAACTTGGCATAACGCTCGCATCGCTCGGACTCGGATGGGTGGGAGAAGAAGTCTTCACCGACATTATTCTCACCCTGTTCGGATGGTTTGGTATGGCAATCGACAGCGCATGGGCTGAAAAACTTGCTATTCCGGTAGCGTTCCTCTCTATTACGATGCTGCACATAGTGCTTGGCGAACTTGCACCGAAGTCGCTTGCAATCCGCAAGCCGGCGCCGGTTACATTCGCAGTGGCCGTCCCACTGAAAATCTTTTATTTCATATTCAAACCTTTTATATGGGTCTTGAATAGCCTGGCAAACGCACTTCTGAAAATCATTGGACTGCGACCTGTAAGCGAGCAGGAAAACATTCATTCGGAAGAAGAATTGAAAGTGATTATTGATGAAAGCCGGAAAGGCGGCGTGCTCGAAGAAACCGAAAAAGAGCTGATACAAAATGTTTTCATCCTTGGCGACAGGAAAATCCAATCGCTGATGACTCCACGCAACGAAGTGGTATGGCTCGACCTGAAGGCGTCGAAAGAAGAAATCCGGCGGACAATCCTCGAAAACAAACATACGGCATACCCTCTCTGCGAAGGCAGTTTAGACAACGTTACCGGCTTCATATACTCCAAAGATATGATTGGCGACAATTTCGAAAATATTATAGGCGACCTGCGCCGTATTGCACGTCAACCTCAGATGGTTATTGCCTTCAACAAGGCATATTACGTGTTGGAGTGTTTCCAGAAAAGCCGCGTATATCAGGCTCTTATAGTTGACGAATATGGCTCAATTTGCGGATTTGTCACCATAAACGACATACTCGACGCCTTAGTCGGCGACATTTCGGAAACAGACGAATTTGAATATTCCTCGGTTGTCCAGTCCGACGGCAGTCTGATTGTCGACGGACAGATACCCTTCGTCGAATTTATCGAAAAATTAGGACTCGAAGACGACATACTGCCACAGGATTTCGATTATATCACCCTGGGAGGATATATCCTCGACAAACTCGAAAGATTCCCCGCCGAAGGCGATGGCGTCGACTGGAAAAACTACCGGCTCACAGTTATTGCAATAGACAACTACCGGATAGATAAAATAAAAGTGATAAAAGTGAATTAGACATTTGCATAAACTGCATAAACTTTGAACTGCGCATGAGAAATTTCCTTTCCGTAAAAGATGTGTTACCCTTGCAAACGGCATTGGCACTGGCAAAAGAAGTCAAGGCAAAACCTTTCGCCGACCGCGAACTCGGCAGAGACAAAACGCTGCTGATGGTGTTTTTTAATTCCAGTTTGCGCACACGCCTCAGTACCCAGAAAGCCGCGCTAAACCTGGGGATGAACGTGATTGTGCTCGACATCAATCAAGGTGCGTGGAAGCTCGAAACCGAACGCGGCGTGGTCATGGACGGCGACAAACCGGAACACATCCTCGAGGCCATACCCGTGATGGGATGCTATTGCGATATTATCGGCGTGCGGGCGTTTGCCGGCTTGCAGGACAGGGATTATGATTACCGGGAGGTGATTTTAAACCAGTTTATTCAATATTCGGGAAAACCTGTATTCTCTATGGAAGGCGCTACACGTCATCCGCTGCAAAGTTTTGCCGATTTAATCACCATCGAGGAATACAAAAAAACGCCGAGGCCAAAAGTATTGTTGACTTGGGCGCCGCATCCCAATGCCTTGCCGCAGGCGGTGCCGAACTCATTTGCCGAATGGATGAACCAAACGGATTATGAGTTTGTAATTACGCATCCCGAAGGCTATGAACTCGACGCCGAATTTGTGCAAGGCGCCGTGGTGGAGTACGACCTCGAAAAAGCGTACCGGGGCGCCGATTTCGTGTATGCCAAGAATTGGTCGGCATATAGCGGCGCGCAGTATGGGAAAGTGCTGCATGACGACCGGCGCTGGACGGTCGATGCACAGAAAATGGCGCTTACCAGCAACGCCTGTTTTATGCACTGCCTGCCGGTGCGCCGGAATATGATTGTTACCGATGACGTCATTGAGTCGCCGGCCTCGCTTGTTATTCCGGAAGCGGCCAACCGCGTGGTTTCGGCGCAAACGGTGCTCAGGGAAATATTAAGGGGATTATTATGAATACACTGATAGTGAAAATAGGGGGGAATATCATTGACGACCCCTGCGCCTTGACGGGCTTTCTGAAAGATTTTTCCAAGCTCGCAGGCGCTAAAATTCTGGTGCACGGCGGCGGAAAATTAGCCACGGATATATTGGAGAAATTGCAGATACCCGTGAAAATGCACGAAGGCCGCCGGATTACCGATGCGGAAACGCTCAAAGTATGCACTATGGTGTATGCCGGGTGGATTAACAAGAGCGTGGTGGCGCAACTTCAGGCGTTGGGTTGCAATGCCATTGGGCTGTCGGGCGCCGACGGCAATGTGTTGCGTGCCCATCGCCGGCTGCCGGAACCGGTTGATTTCGGTTTCGTGGGCGACATTTCTGCCGACGCTGTGGATGTGTCGTTTCTCACTGCGTTGTTTGAGCAGGGCTTGTGTCCGGTGTTTTGCGCCGTCACGCATGACGAGCGGGGAACTTTGCTGAACACCAATGCCGACACTGTCGCTTCGACCCTGGCCATTGCCTTATCGAAAGCGGGATTCACGAAACAAATCATTTGCTTTGAGAAAGACGGGGTGCTGTCCGACATCAACAACCCGCAGTCGGTAATTGACGAGATTACCGAAGAAAATTATGCCTTGCTGAAAGAAGAAGGCGCCATCACCGAAGGCATGATTCCCAAGTTAGACCAGGCCTTTGCGGCCATCAGGGCGGGAGTGGGGGAGGTGCACATCAAGCATGCCCGCAACCTGCTTTCCGGCAAGGGCACGGTGGTGAGAAAGACAAGAGATTAAATGTGCTAACAGAATTAAACGACTATGGATACGCCGGGCACATTCGCCATACAACTGTTGAAAGAGAAGCTGGCCATTCCCGCCTTGTCGGGCGAGGAAGAGGCCGCCACCGGTTATCTGGAGGCGCAGCTGCTAAAGGCCGGCGTGACGCCTTTCAGGGCAGGCCCTAACGTGTGCGCCTTTTCCCCGAAGAACCGCGAGGGGCAAAAACTGTTGATGCTCAATTCCCATATCGACACCGTGAAACCCTCGGCCGGCTATACCTTCAACCCTTTTGCACCTTTTGAAAAAGATGGGAAGTTGTTCGGCTTGGGCAGCAATGACGCCGGCGCGTCGCTGGCGGCGCTCATCGAAAGTTTTCTTTACCTCTGCACGGTGGACTTGCCGTTTAACCTGCTGCTGGTGCTGAGTTGCGAAGAAGAAAATTCAGGCCCGAACGGCATGAAACTGGTAACACAGCAAATCCCACATATTGATTGTGCCATTGTGGGCGAGCCCACTTCGATGAAGGTAGCGGTGGCGGAGCGGGGCTTGCTGGTGATTGACGGCACGGCGCAGGGCGTGGCCGGACATGCCGCCCGCGACGAGGGCGTGAATGCCCTCTATGTGGCGCTGGACGATATTGCCGTCATCCGGCATTATGCGTTCGACAAAGTTTCGCCGCTCATGGGCGCGGTGAAGAAGACTGTGACGATGATTAACGGCGGCGTTCAACATAACGTAGTGCCCGCCGAGTGCCGCTTCGTGGTGGACGTGCGGCCCAACGAATGCTACACGAACCGCGAGATTTTAGCGGCCTTGCAGGCTGCGGTGAAAAGCACGCTGAGCGCCCGTTCGCTGGATAACAAATGCTCGTTCACGCCCGCCGGACATGCGTTGCGGCGATGTGCGGAGCAATTGGGCATCGACACGTATGTGTCGCCCACCACGTCCGACTGGATGCGTCTCAACGTCCCGGCCGTGAAGATGGGACCCGGCGCGTCGGTACGCTCGCACAGCGCCGACGAGTTCGTGTACCTTGAAGAAATCAGGCAAGGCGTAAAAACCTACATCCGCTTCATCACCTCTTTAACAATGAACAACAGCCCCACCCCAGCCCTCCCCCAAGGGGAGGGAGCAGAACTCCCCCTCCTTTGGAGGGGGCTGGGGGGAGACCGGAACAATGAACAACAGCCCCACCCCAGCCCTCCCCCAAGGGGAGGGAGCAGAACTCCCCCTCCTTTGGAGGGGGCTGGGGGGAGGCCGGAACAATGAATAATGAAACTCTCTTAACTCTTAACTCTTATGTCAACTCTCTGGAATAAGGGCGTCGCGCCCGACACGCTGATAAGCGACTTCACCGTAGGCAACGACCGCGAATACGACCTGCGGCTGGCTAAGTATGACCTGCTGGGCTCACTGGCTCATATCAGGATGTTGGAAAAGATTGGGCTGCTGACCGCGCAGGAACACACCCTGCTGCACGACGCACTGCAAAAACTCCTCGACGAGGTGGCGCGCGGCGTATTTACGATAGAAGAAGGCGTGGAGGACATTCATTCGCAGGTAGAGCTCACGCTCACCAACCGCATTGGCGAGGTGGGCAAGAAGATTCACGCCGGCCGTTCGCGCAATGACCAGGTATT
>JAIRMK010000048.1 GCA_031258755.1 Prevotellaceae bacterium | reverse complement strand
ACTTATTTTAAAGAAGAGGCCGAAAATGAAACACTGGAGGCTGCCATGGCAGCGTTAGGCCCCGACTTCACAGAAGAAGAGGTGCGGCTGGTTCGCATCAAATTTTTATCGGAAGTGGCAAACTAAATGCCGGTTTGTTGTTCATTCATTGCACACATGTCTCAAATAATTTTTATCTTTGCCTGTTATTTTAAAAATCGAAGTTCATTTTTTTACATACAGTTTTCAGAAATCGCCAAATATCGAGAACACCTACGATGTAAATCATTGAATTTCCACATAAAAAAGTGTGGAACTTCTCTTGTTAGTAGGTAGGTTATGGCGATACCCTGAAAACTAAGCAAGAAAGGTTCCACACTTTCCGTATGGAGAAACCGGGAAAACACAATGTAGTTAGTCAGGGAGAAGCTGTAGAGGATTTGTTGTTATGCTAAATTAATACTATTATAAGGTGGTAATATAATAGCACAACAAAACTCAAAAGCTTTTCCTTTTTTAATAAAGTCTCAATTGATTTTAATTTTTAATAGTTCTTCTTCTTGCCACAAAGGTAAGAAAATTTATAATACATTGTTATCATTATTGTTAAAAAAAATTAAAAATTGATAAAAAAATTAATATCTTTGTAGCGGCAATTCTTATCTTCACAATTAATAAGTCTGACTATGAGTAATATAGCACAACAAGGAAACGCTCCCGATTTTCGAGAAAAAATGTCGAAAGGAATTATTTACACTATAGTAATAGGTACCCTGGCCATCGGTATCTTTTTATTGGTTGCCGAAATATGTTTTGACAGGGGGGATAGCGGTATCCCATTCGTTACACAAAGTTTATTGCCTTTATGGGGCACGTGGGTAGGTACTATCCTGGCTTTTTATTTTGGGAAATCAAATTTTGAGCCGGTATTGGGTCTTATCACCAATACAATGATTTTGGAACACTCTAAGGTGTAAGCAGGATTTCTACTGCTTTTTGAAACACCTTGTCGCGCCTGTTCACTATTTCAAAATATTCATTCGTACTCCATAAATTGCGGGCAATGTAAGCTTTTAAGATAAGTTTCATTTCCGGCGCAGAGATGGCAATATCGTCATTGTTTCGCGGCAGTTTATGTTCTTCGGCGTAACTGAGCAGCGCCTCAAAAAGCGCCTCGCCCACTTCATACTTCTTATCAAAATCGGCAAATCGCTCATACCGCTTTTTCAGTGCGGCACGGTTTTCATCCATATAATGCAACACAAACTGATAGAGCAAACCCATACGCACCATTTTTGAAAAATAAACCGAATAGTAGGTTGTATCCAGCGGCATGAACACATCGGGCATAATACCGCCACCGCCATATACCAGTCGTTTATCCTTCAAAGTATAATATTTCAGCGAGTCGGGAAAATGAATACTATCTTTGCTGTAAATCTCCCCATTGGAGTATCGTTTATACAAATCGTCGTAGTATTTTTCGATATGGCCGGCATCATAAGGACGTTGGATGGCGCGTCCTGTGGGGGTATGATAACGCGCCACCGTGAGGCGTATTTGCGAGCCATCGGTGAGGGGCAGCAGTTGCTGCACCAGTCCTTTGCCGAACGAGCGGCGCCCTATGAGCGTGCCGCGATCCCAATCCTGTATGGCGCCCGCCACAATCTCACTGGCCGACGCGCTTCCTTCATCAATCAGCACCGCCAACTTTCCTTCCTTGAAAAATCCCTCGTCGGTCGATATCTCCATTGTTTTCGGCCAATGCAACCCTTCATTATAAACCAACAAATACCCCTTGTCAAAAAACTGATTGGCTAAATCAATAGACGCTTGCAACACCCCGCCGGCATTATCACGCAGGTCGAGAATCATCTTCTTCGGTTTTTTCTTCAACTTGGCCATTGCATCTTTTATCTCCTGAAGGGTGGTCATTGAAAAGCGGTTTAAGCGCACGTAAACCAGTCCGGGCTGCACTTCATAAGCCGCATCAAGGCTGAAAATAGGAATTTTGTCGCGGGTCACATGGAACGTCAGGACTTCCGTCACGCCCTTACGCACAATTTCCAATTTGACCACAGTGCCTTTCGGCCCGCGCAGCATTTTATACACGTCCGTATTTTTTAATCCGATGCCGGCAATATTTTTTCCATCCACGGTAATAATCCGGTCGCCGGCCTTTATGCCCAGCATTTCCGAAGGGCCGCCGGTTATGGGGCTCACCACCGTAAGGGTGTCGGACAGGATATTAAATTCCACGCCAATACCCTCAAAATTGCCTTCCAGCGGCTCGTTGGCGGCTTTCACGTCATCGGCGCTCAAATATACGGAATGAGGATCGAGATTCCGGAGGGTGTTTACCATAGCTTTCTCCACTAATTTATGGATGTGGGCGGTATCCACATAGTGGCTGTTGATATAGTAGAGCAACCTCCCATATTTCTCATAACCTTTTTGCAGGTCTTGCGATGTTTGGGCTTGAAGTATAATAGTGCAAACACAATACAGGGTGACGGTTAAAAATTTTTTCATGCGTTTTTTCAAAATTAAAAACAAATATACGAAAAAAGCCGGAATCCTTTGCGGACCCGGCTTTTTTTTACATGAGTTAGGTTATTGGTTGTTTTCCATTTCCGATTTTAACGCAGCCAGTTCGCTAATATCGCCTAAAGTGGTTTTTTCCAAATTAGCTTTCAATTTCTTAACGGCTCTTTGCGTAGTTTCCGCTTCTGTAACTTTTTCTTTTTCCTCATTCTCGTGCTTTGCATCTTCAAAAGTGCGGGTATGCGACAAGGTGATGCGTTTAGCGCCTTTGTTAAATTCCAACACTTTGAAAGGAATTTTTTCATCTACTTTGGCTGTCGTGCCGTCTTCCTTAACCAATTGTTTAATCGACGCCATTCCTTCCACGCCGTAAGGCAATGCCACGAAAGCGGTTTTATCAGTAATGGCGGTGATAGTACCTTCGTGTATCGAATCAATGAGGAATACGGTTTCAAACACATCCCACGGATTTTCCTCAAGCTGTTTGTGACCGAGGCTGAGGCGGCGGTTGTCCTGATCTACTTCCAGCACGATAACCTCAAGGGCGCTGCCGATAGACGTAAATTCTCCCGGATGTTTGATTTTCTTTGTCCACGACAGGTCGCTGATATGTACCAGGCCGTCCACGCCTTCTTCGAGTTCCACAAACACGCCGAAATTGGTAAAGTTGCGCACTTTGGACTCGTGGCGCGAGCCCACCGGATAGCGATCGGCAATAGTAGCCCACGGATCGGGTTTCAGCTGTTTGATGCCTAACGACATTTTGCGCTCTTCCTTATCGAGCGTCAGCACCACGGCTTCCACTTCGTCGCCCACTTTCATGAAGTCCTGTGCGCTGCGCAAGTGTTGCGACCACGACATCTCCGACACGTGAATCAAGCCTTCCACACCGGGTTGTACTTCAATAAACGCGCCATAATCGGCAATTACCACTACACGTCCTTTCACCTTGTCGCCCACTTTCAGGTCGGCATTCAAGGCATCCCACGGATGCGGGATGAGCTGTTTCAAGCCAAGGGCGATGCGTTTCTTTGCATCATCAAAGTCGAGAATAACCACGTTAATCTTCTGGTCGAGCTGCACAATTTCTTCGGGATGATTGATGCGTCCCCACGACAGGTCGGTAATGTGAACCAATCCGTCCACGCCGCCAAGGTCGATGAATACGCCATAAGCCGTGATATTCTTCACGGCGCCTTCAAGCACCTGTCCTTTCTCGAGACGGCCGATAATTTCTTTCTTCTGCGCTTCAAGCTCGGCTTCAATAAGCGCTTTGTGAGAAACCACCACATTGCGGAACTCGTGGTTAATTTTCACAATCTTAAATTCCATGGTTTTGTTCACAAACACATCATAGTCGCGGATGGGCTTCACGTCGATTTGCGATCCCGGAAGGAACGCCTCGATACCGAACACATCTACAATCATACCGCCTTTGGTGCGGCATTTGATGTATCCTTTCACTATTTCATCTGTTTCGAGCGCCTGGTTCACCCGATCCCACGAGCGCATGGCGCGCGCTTTCTTGTGCGAAAGCATCAACTGCCCGCGTTTATCTTCCGCGCTTTCTACATAAACTTCTACTTTGTCGCCTGTTTTCAGGTCGGGGTTGTAGCGGAACTCGCTGATGCTGATCACACCTTCGCTCTTGTATCCGATGTTCACAATCACTTCGCGTTTGTTCATGCTCACCACCGTGCCTTCCACCACATCATTTTCAATGACCTTCGACAGGGTTTGCGCATATTGGGTTTCGACCTCCGCTTTAGCCACGCTGTCTATCGCCGCCTCTTCTTCAAAAGCCTCCCAGTCGAATGTATAGTTATCTGCCGAAGCGTTACTTATACGCTGCTTTTTAGGGAGCACGTCTTCTACAGGAACGTCTTCAGCAAGGGGTTCAACAATTTCATCCTCACGTTTGGGGATTTGTACTTCATCCTCTCCGAGGATTTCTTCATTTAATTTTACCATTTTTAAAATGTTTTTGTTAACGAGTTAGACATTATTTATAAACTTTCATACCGA
>JAIRMK010000062.1 GCA_031258755.1 Prevotellaceae bacterium | reverse complement strand
ACTTTCCCCTTCAGCACGGGGCGGTGGTCTTTCTCGAAAATCGCCGCCTGTTTTACGATGTAAAGCAGTTCGTCTTTCGAGAAATCATGAATGGAAACTAAACTTTTGGGCATGATGTTTTATTTACGCTATACAAAGATACAACCATTTCGGCAATTTTACAACCCCGCTCGCATTTGGCAAAATATCTGACTTGAACGTGCCGAAAATATCGATTAATCCATTTTTTCCGCACATATACGCAAAATATTTCATTATCCCTCTCCGCCTTTTCTTATCTTGCCCATTTTACCGCATACATCATCCGTCCGGCTTCTCGGCACGGCGATGGTGACAACGCATTCGGCGTCGAACTGCCGGGCGTTATTGTCCCGTTAGGGACAGCATATCGGTAGAAACGAATGTCATCCCCCAGCGTCACCGTCCCGTTAGGGACGGAATGTCGTATTTATTGAACCGATTTGAAAATGTATTTTTCATTATATTCAACGCCGAAATGTTTCAGAAATTCTACATATTCCGCAACCACATCTCTCTTTTTATGATGTTCGGATTGGTTGGCAATGTATTTTATCACATTGCTCAGGTGTGATCTGGAATATGAAAATGCGCCATAACCCTCCTGCCACGAAAAATGCCCCATCACAAAACGCCGTTTGTTTATCCATTCGGACGATTCTCCCTTGACGGCTCTCATTAAATTGGACAACGATTCTTCGGGACGCATTCCGAACAGAATATGTATGTGGTCGGGCATTCCTCCGATTTGGAGCATTTTATGTCCATGGTTTTGTACAATCCCGGTAATGTATTTATACAATTCCTCTCGCCACGATTCCGCAATCAGCGAAATGCGGTTTTGTACGGCAAAAACGCCGTGTATGTGAATTTGTGTGTAGGTGTTTGCCATTTTTTGTCTGTTTTTACATTCCGTCCCTGACGGGACGGTGGTGGTGGATATTCCGTTTTTTCTACCGACATGCTGTCCCTAACGGGACAATTCATTTTCTCGCAAATATACGCAAAATCTTCCACTAATCATTAATCTCAACTTCCATCTCATAGCGCTTAACGCTCAACGCGCGGCTTCTCGGCACGGCAACTGTAATGACGCAGTCGGCGTCGAACTGCTGCGAGAGGATTTCCGCCTGTTCCTCTTTCAGCAGCTTCATCACCTCGTTCATGGCCGCATAGGGAAAGCGGAGCGAGAGCTCCACCATTGCCGTTTTCTCCACCACCTGTGCGTGTGCCAGGGCGTCGGAGGCCGCACTGCGATAGGCGTTGATAAGTCCCGGTACGCCGAGCTGTATGCCGCCGAAATAGCGCACCACCACAATCAGCACGTTCGTCAGCTCCCGCGAGAGCAACTGCCCCAGTATCGGCTTTCCGGCTGTGGACGAGGGCTCCCCGTCGTCGTTGGCGCGCCACTGTTCGCCGCGCACGCCTATACGGTAAGCATAGCAATGATGACGCGCATCAAAGTATTTTTTCTTCAAACGCTGCACCTGTTGTTTTACTTCTTCCACCGTATTAACCGGAAAAGCATACGCTAAAAACTTGCTTCCCTTGTCCTTAAATACGCCGGAGCAAGGTGCGGCAATGGTTTTGTAAATATCACCGGGTTGGTTCATAAAAATAAGTTTTTTATCTTTGCACTTCAAAAAAATTAAATATAAAGATATGTATAATTTATTAAAAGGAAAACGCGGGCTGATTTTTGGCGCGTTAAACGACAAATCCATTGCGTGGAAAGTGGCGGAACGCGTCTGTGAAGAGGGCGCCACGTTTGTGTTGACAAACACGCCGGTATCCATGCGGCTGGGCAACATCGACGAACTGGCGGAAAAGTGCCACACGATTGTGATTCCGGCCGACGCCACAAAAGTGCAGGACTTGGAGAATTTAGTAACGAAGGGCATGGAGCATCTGGGCGGAAAGTTCGATTTCGTGCTGCACTCCATCGGGATGTCGCCCAACGTACGCAAGGGACGCACGTATGACGACCTCGACTATAATTATTTGCAACAAACGCTGGATATTTCGGCCATTTCTTTTCACAAGATTTTACAGGTATGCCGCAAGCTCGACGCTATCAGCGATTGGGGCTCGGTCGTAGCGCTTTCGTATGTGGCGGCGCAGCGCACGCTGTATGGCTACAACGACATGGCCGACGCCAAAGCGATGCTGGAATCTATCGCCCGCAGTTTCGGGTATATCTACGGACGCGAAAAGCGCATCCGCATTAACACGGTATCGCAATCGCCCACGCTGACCACGGCGGGGAGCGGCATCCTGGGTTTCGACAATCTGGTGGATTTCGCCGAGCGCATGTCGCCGCTGGGCAACGCCAACGCGGAGGAATGCGCTGACTATATCATCACGCTATTCAGCGACCTGACGCGCAAAGTGACCATGCAGAATTTATTCCACGACGGCGGTTATTCCAACATGGGGATGAGTTTCCGCGCCATGAAAATTTACACCGAAGGGCTCGAATACCGCGATGTGAAGGCGGTGAAGAGGAGTTGAGAGGTGTTGAGTTGTTGAACTGTTGATAAAGCAACTCTTAGTTCTTAACTCTTAGTTCTTAACTAACTTCACGGGCAAAGATAGGAAAGAGTTTGGAAATAAGCAAAAAAAACGCCGCTCACTTTTTATTTGCTTCTATCCGGGCCGGGCGGGATGCCCTTGTTAGGGCAAACATTAACTCATGTCGGTATGTAAATGTAAATTTGTGGTGTAGTTTGTAAACAAAGACAGGGAACCTCATTTTCACCTGATTTTCCTAACAAAACGACCTCCGTAGCTAATGAATAACCTCATTGCCTCATTGAAAATGAAATGCTACTAAGGTTGTTCAGTTAGCTCAGAAATCAGGTTGGAAATGAGGTTTTGGGGTCGCTGATAAATTTCCGGGAACATAACCTCCGTAGATTTTGCCCCCAATTTTTATCCGTCTGTGTGTAAATTTAAAATTTTCATGTAAATTTGCATTGTTAATTTGTAAAAAACAAAGTAATGAACACAAAATTGACCCTAACCATAGAAAAAAATGTGGCCGAAGCCATAAAAGAATATGCTTATTCCAATGATAGGACATTATCGGAGATGATAGAGAATTATTTCAAATTAATTTTGTATAACCGTGCACCGAAAACGGCCGCCACGCCTATCGTAAACTCACTAAAAGGGGCTTTTAAAATACCGAAAGATTTCGATTACAAGGAAGCCCTTTCTGACGCATTAGTGGAGAAACATCTGAAATGAAAAATATTTTTGCAGACACCAATGTCATTATTGATTTCTTAGCAGCGCGGAAGCCTTTTTATGAAAATGCGGTGACTGTTTTTGCACTGGCCGAAAAACAGAAAATAAATATTTATATCTCGTCGCTTTCTGTGAACAATATTTACTATATACTACGCAAATTAGGCTACACACATCAGCGGATAATTAATAGATTATCGCAACTTTTTTTATTAGTCACCATTTTACCGGTAACAGATGCAGTATTAAAACAAGCCTCGCAATCTGAATTTCCAGACTTTGAAGATGCCACACAATATTTCACGGCATGCCAACAGCCCGGCATTAATGCCATTATTACCCGCGACACAAAAGGCTACAAAACAGTGTCCCTGCCTGTTTTAACTCCATCAGAATATTTGAAAGTGGAGAATTGACCTCTTCTTACATTTTGACATTAATCACTAATTTTCAACGCTCAATTTTTATTTGCTTTTGTCCGGGCCGGGCGGGATGGGCGGGATGCCCTTGCGATGCGCCAGCTCTTTCAACAGCTCTTCAATGGCGCGATTCAGCTGTTCATCTTCGCCGTCCCATTCCTTGGCAGGGTCGTTGTCCACCGTGATGTCGGGCTCTACGCCTTGTCCTTCGATAATCCAGTCGCCGGTTTCGATGGAATAGGACGTGAAGAACGGAATACGCAAATCGGCGCCGTCAATGAAGGGCAATGAGCCGCTAATGCCTACAATGCCGCCCCACGTGCGGACGCCAATCAACTTGCCCAGTCCCAATTCGCGGAAGCCGTGCGGGAAAAGGTCGCCATCGGACATAGAGTACTTGTCAATCAACGTTACCTTAGGCCCCACGTGCGTTTGCCCCGGCACGGCGCCCGGATGTTCGGACGTGCGGTACATGGTGGCGCGGTAGGGCACGCGCGCCAACCGCTCCAACAACATCGGCGACACATTCCCGCCGCCGTTGCTGCGGTCGTCGATAATCAAGCCCTCTTTATCGAGTTGCGGGTAAAAATATTTCGCAAACTCATTCAACCCCGGCACGCCCATATCGGGAATGTGGATGTATCCTACACGTCCCTGGGTGGCCTCGTTTACTTTGCGGATATTGTCCTGCACCCAGTTATAGTAATATAATTGCGATTCGTCGGCAACCGGCGTCACAATCACCTCGCGGCCGCCTTTGGCAGGTTGCGCATGCAGCGTCAGCGCCACCTTTTTGCCGGCTTTTCCTGCGAGCAGGCTGTACAGGTCGTTTACGCCCTGTGTCGATTTTCCATCAATCGCGGTGATATACGCTCCCTTCTTCGCGTTCACGCCTATCTCCGTGAGCGGCGAGTACAGCGACCTGTCCCAGTTAGCGCCCGGCAGGATACTGTCGATGCGGAAGTACCCCGACTCGTGCCGGCTGATTTGCGCGCCCAGCAGCCCTGTAGAGGTGCGGTTGGGGCGCGGCATCTCGCCGCTGTTTACGTAGGCATGGCCGATATTCAGTTCCCCAATCATTTCTCCGATGATGTAGGTGAGGTCGGCGCGATGCTTCACGTAGGGCAGCAATACGGCGTACTTGTCGCGCATGGCTTTCCAGTCCACGCCGTGCATATTCGGCACATAAAAGCCATCGCGGAAGTGCCGCCAGCTCTCGTTGAAAATTTGCGCCCATTCCTCCGCATAATTCACTTGCGTCTTCATGCCCGACAAATCAACCGATTTACTCAGTGTTATTTTTCCGCTCGGCGCGTCAATCACATAAAGGCTGCGGTTGCTGCGCACCAGCGCCTTTTTTCCGTTGGGCGAAAAACTCAACGACATGTTGTCCCCGAGTTCCGTTTCCTTTTGCGCTTTCAGGTCATAAACCTTAAGATTACGGTAGGTGCTGTAATATACTTTATCGGCTGTGGCGTACACTAAATAATACTCGCCGGGCGACACCGGAAGCCCCACGATGCGTTCACTGATGCCGTCGGGGTCGATTTTTACATCCGTTTTTTTCGTATCCGTTTTACTGTCTTTGTCTTTTTTTCCTTTTTTATCTTCCGGCTTTTCTTTTCCGTTATCCTCTTTTGATGCATCCGTTTCCACCTTGTCGTCCTTTGCCGCTAACGGCGACGGCGTGTCTTTCGACAAAATCGCCATATAGACACGCGACATGTTGTTGTATACAAAATTCCATTCGTTGCGTCCGTACGTGGGATTAAAATCGCGGGAAGAAACAAAATACAAATACTTCCCATCGCTCGAAAACATGGGGCGCCCCGAGTCATACCACTTGTCGGTTACAGGATAGTGTTTCTTGTCCGTCAGGTTATACAGGTATATCACATCCATATCATTGCTTGCGCGAAGCGAATATGCCAGCCACTTGCTGTCGGGCGACCAGTCTGCAAGCCTTACCAATCCTCGTGTGTCGTGCGCCACATCAACCACCTGTTTGCTGTCGAGGTGCACGTAGCGGATGCGGCTTTTCCGGTCGGCATATACTATATGCTTACTGTCGGGCGAGAAAGCGAACGAAGAAATATAACTGTCGTTGTTCGCGGTGAGCTGTATGGCGTCGTGGTCGCCGGGCTTTTGCAGGTACAGTTCGGTTTCGCCTGTTTTGTCGGAGATATATGCAATCCATTGCCCGTCGGGCGACCATTGGGCGTTGCGCTCGTGTGCGCCCGGCGAGGCCGTCACCTGCCGCGTTACGCCTTCGGTTGCCGGCACATTGTACACATCGCCGCGCGCCGTCACTGCCAGCCGTTCGCCGTTGGGCGATAAACTTGTGGCGGTAATGTATGTCGATACGTCTTTCCATTCGGTGCGTGCATAGTTAAAATCGTCGCTAAGGCGGATGTCCACCTTTCCGGTTTTGCGTGTTTTCGCATTGAAATGATAGATATACCCGCCGTTTTCGAACACAATGTCGTCGCCCGATACAGAAGGAAACTTAATGTCGTAGTCTGTGAAATCCGTAACTTTCTCCGTCTGGCCGGTCGTCAGGTTATACACGAAGAGGTTCATGGTGCGGTCGCGGTCGGAAATGAAAAATATTTCGTTACCAATCCACATCGGGAAGATGTCCTGTGCGTCGTTCTGCGTGATATTGGTGGTAGTGCGCGTGTCGAAATCGTGAATCCACACATCGTCGGCCATGCCGCCCTTGTAATATTTCCATGTGCGAAACTCGCGGAACACGCGGTTGTAGGCCAGTTTTTTGCCGTCGGGCGAGAACGAGCAAAAGCCGCCTTCGGGCAGCGGCACTTGCGTAGACAGTCCTCCGCCTGCCGGAACGCTGAACAGATGTCCGCGAAAGCCGAACGTTTGTTTGCGCGAACGGTAGATGATATGCCGGCCGTCGGGCGTCCATGCTGTTACGATGTTGTTAGGCCCCATGCGGTCCGACACGTCGTCGCGTCCCAGCGTGGCCGTATAAGTGATGCGTAGCGGTGTGCCGCCTTCGGCGGGAATGGTGAATACTTCGGTATTGCCGTCATACTGGCCGGTGAACGCAATCGTGCGGCCGTCGGGCGAGAAGTGCGGGAACATCTCAAAACCCACGTGCGATGTGAGTTTGCGTGCCACCCCGCCTGCGAGCGGCGCAGTATAAAGGTCGCCGGCGTATGTAAACACGAGGTCGGCGCCATTGGTGGCCGGAAAGCGTAACAGGCGTGCTTCATCTTCTGCCTGTGCAGAAAGGCAGAAAAGCAACAGGGAAATAAAGAATATTTTTTTCATAAAAGAATATTTATTATACAAATGTAGTCATAAAAATGAAAAATACCTGTTTTTTAATTTTGAATTCTTTTGCACGCAGGGTAATCCAAGGATTTTTTGTAACTTCGCGTGCTGAAATATAGAGAACGGTTTGTTATGAGTATTGTAGCTATTGTAGGACGCCCGAATGTGGGGAAATCAACCTTGTTCAACCGCTTGGTGGGCATGCGGCAGGCCATTGTGGACGAGGTGGCCGGCGTTACGCGCGACCGCCATTACGGCCGCTCCGACTGGAACGGCCGCGAATTTTCGGTCATCGACACCGGCGGCTATGCCGTGAACACCGAAGATGTGTTTGAAGAAGAAATCCGCAAACAGGTGCTGCTGGCCATTGACGAGTCCGACCTTATTCTATTCATGGTTGATGTCACCACAGGCATTACGGATTTTGACACCGTCATGGCCGACATCCTGCGGCGCAGTGGAAAACCGGTACTGCCGATTGTAAATAAAGTGGACAATCTTGAACGTTCTTATGACGTTCATGAATTTCACTCGTTGGGACTTGGTGCACCATGGGCTATTTCGTCAATGAGCGGCTCCGGCACCGGCGACCTCATGGATGAAATAATGAAACGCCTGCCGGAAGATAAAATACCGGATGTGGAAAAACAATTGCCGCGCATTGCCATTGTGGGAAAGCCGAACGTGGGCAAGTCGTCGTTAACCAATGCGCTGTTGGGTGAGGAGCGGCACATCGTAACGCCGGTAGCCGGCACCACACGCGATGCGGTGAGTGCGTATTACAACAAATTCGGCTATGAATTTATGCTGGTCGATACGGCCGGCTTGCGAAAGAAAACAAAGGTGAAGGAGAACCTCGAATTTTATTCGGTGATGCGCTCCGTGCGTGCTATTGAAAACGCAGATATATGTGTGCTGATGCTCGACGCTACGCAGGGAGTAGAAGCACAAGACATGAGCATCTTTAATTTAATTTACAGGAATAAAAAAGGGTGCGTCGTTGTGATGAACAAATGGGATTTGGTAGAAAAAAACACCAACACCATGAAAGAACATCGGGAAGCTGTGTTGGAGCGCTTGGCGCCCTTTACCGACGTGCCTGTGATTTTCACTTCCGTTACCGGTAAGCAGCGTATTTTTGATGTGTTGCAGATGGCGGCAAAAGTGTATGAAAATCGTGTGCGCCGCATTCCCACTTCGCAGCTGAACGAGGCTATGTCGCAGGAAATTGAAAATTATCCGCCGCCGTCTATCAAGGGAAAATATGTCCGCATAAAGTATGTGACGCAATTGCCCACGCCGTCGCCCTCTTTTGCATTCTTCTGCAACCTCCCGCAATATGTGCGTGAAGACTACAAGCGTTTTCTCGAAAATAAACTCCGGCAACGTTTTGAATTTACCGGTTGTCCCATGCAAATATTTATGCGAAAGAAATAGGAAAAATGTGTTGGTAATTGTAAAGCTACACCGCCTTATGTAAACAAATGGTGAAGCACGCCCCACCAAGCGTTGATGGACTGTAGTTGATGCCGCCGTCGTAGTTCTCCATAATATTACGGCAGATAAAAAGACCTAATCCGCTTCCATAACTCTTCGTAGTGAAATTCGGTGTAAACAATTTCACCTGCTCTTCTTTACTGATACCGTATCCATTGTCTTCCACCATTATATAATACCGGTCGCCTTGCTCATAAAGCGTCATGATAATTTGTCCGTTTTCCTTCTTGTCTATCGCTTGTATGGCGTTGGTCAGGATATTCATAAAAACCCTGTTGAGTTGTTCGGGGCGAATTTCCACGTTAGCCGGCGCCACTTGTGATTGAATGGTGAACGTGATGTTCGGGTAATTATTGAACAGCGACATTTGCTCTTTTATCACGGTGTTTAAATCAATAATGGTCGTGGATTCCTGCTGGCCGATTTTCACGAATGATGAAAACTCGGAAGCTGTTTTCGACAGCGTTTCTATTTGCTCCAGCCATGTATTTAACACTTCTTCGAAATGCTTCTGCCATCCCGGTGCATTATTTTGTTTCATGCGTATAAGATGCTGTATGCTGAGGCGCATAGGAGTGAGCGGGTTTTTAATTTCATGGGCAATCTGTTGTGCCATATCTCTCCATGCACTTTCGCGTTCGGCTTGCGCAAGTTTCCGGTTATTATTATCAAGTATAGTAATCATTTCGTTGTAAGAACGTATCAAATCGCCCACCTCATCGGGTGAATTGTAATCTATCGGTTCGAGTTTTCCGCTACGCTCGAAACTCTTTATGTTATGACGGATGATGCTGAGCGGGCGCGTAATTTGATTTGAAAGCGTCATACTTATGATAAACGCAATAATAATAAGGAGAATGTAAACGTTGGCATAGGAAGTAATAATCGTTGAAATGTCTTCCGTCATTTCTTTTTGGTTGATAAAATAAGGCAAATTGATATAAGCATTGAGTTGCCCACTCCGATTATAATGACATACATATACCGACATGTAGTCAAGATCCCCGATCCTCTCCCGGAGAATAACTTGTGACGTCTCCCCCTTCTCAAGCGCCCGCATGGCCTCAGAATTCATGCGGATACTTTTCATGTGCTTGTTAAAAAATTCAGGTATCGATGATATGAGTAATTTCCCTTCTGTGTCGTACATGTTGATGTCAATATCAAAACTGTTGGAAATGCGTATCAATATATCCGATAATTCGGGAGTGTTTTGAATATTGCACAATTGCAAAGTGTTTAATTCATGATTGAGAACGGCCAGCGTTGATTTAATGCGCCCGGTAATCTGCCGGCTATTGATGGTTTTATACTGAGCAATATTGTAAATCAGACTTCCGGTACAAACCGCTACCAGTGAGAAAATAACAAGACCGAGTAATGACAGCGTGATCTTACGCCGTAGCGCATTGTTGTTCCATACCCACTGCAGCCGCCATCCTGCAAAATGCAAGAACGTATAGAACAAAAAACCAAAAAACAAAAATAAATAAGAGTACGCTGCCGCATAATTTATCAACGTATCTTCTTTGTGACTGAGTATAACATTATATTCGTCGTTAACCTTATATACATAATGAATATATTCGTTCTGCTTAAATATTTCTGTAAACCTGTTAATATCCCATTGCTCGCCAAGATTCCAGTAATAGTTGAAACTGCCACTCGATTGCGACAGTGTTTTATTCAAAAACAGGGCATAAGAATAATTGGAAGGCAAAGAAAAAGTTGGATTTATTTTCCCCTCATCATGTTGTATGGCCAGCTTGTAAGCCCATATAGCATTCCGCTGCTGGTCGAACTGCATGGTGTATTCGTTGACGAAATAGGAGGTATAAACCGAAAGTAACAATATATAGAGAATGGCCAAGGTTTGTTTTTTCCATGCATTTAACCATTTCGGGAAACCACATCGCAGGAAAATATGTACCATAAGAAAGAAGGTACTGAACATAATCGCCAGAATAAAGTAGGCAATTAAGGAATAGAAATTGAGTTCTGTAAGGTGTTGTGGCTTGAGGTTGATAATAGAATGAAATACAAGCGAACGCAAGATATAATGAATGGCTAAGGCGGAAATCACAATAACAACGACTGCTCCAATCATCCAGCATCTTTTTTTCAAGCGGGTTGTCCTGCTTAAATATATTTCCCATATTTTCCGGGGCTTGTAAATAACCGTGATGATTAAAAATGCAAAAATAGCATGTAACAACAGTCCTCCCAAGGAACTTAGAAAGTAAGAGTCGGCATAAATATATGGAGAAAATATGTCTAATTTATACTTTAAGAAATCGCCGGAGAAGAATAATAACACACGTAAGCCTAAAAGCAAAAATATAAAGAGCAACACTGTTTTGTAGCGCCCGAAATATTGAAAAAGCAGGAATATACTAATCAATAAAAATATAACAGACATCCATCGCAACAGGAGGATAATGTCGTGTCTGGCCTCTTGATCATAGGTGTACAAATTCATGACGGGATACCCTTCGATGCCGTAAACGATGATGCCATGATCGTTGGACGGAGGCCCGATAATAACGTTGTCGCTAATGCTGAATGTCGCATTAACATTGCTCTTGTAAGGTTGATCGACATATATCTGGTCATGTTTCACTGCAATACTAACTACAATGCGATAATCAGCTTTATAAAAACTGCGAGTAATATACCAATTATGATTTAACTTTACAAAACGGAAAATAGTGTCTATTTGCAATAACTGCTGTTCATCAATGGGCGCATCGTGTATCCAATGAAGTAACTTCTCTTTTTTAAAAATGAAAAAAGCCACATTATTACTAACATCGGAAGATAATAGCGTATGAATGTCTTGAAGATTGAAACGTGCAATAATATCGTAGATGTCTTTTTGTTGCTTGTGGAGTTTCTGGGTATAACGGGTTACATCATATTTATTAATTTCCGACAATTGAAAATTGGCCAACGACACACAAAAAGTGAGTAGGGCTGCCATCAAAAACCCAAGAGCGCTAAACAACAAATAATGTTTTTTTCTCATAAAATGTTAAGGGTGATGATAGGATTCGCCTTTAATAATAGTGCACGCACGGTAAAGTTGTTCTGCAAAAATAAGCCTGGCCATTTGATGTGAAAAAGTCATACGCGACAGAGATATTTTGTCGGTAGCCCGCTGAATAACATCATTGGAAAATCCAAAAGCGCCGCCTACAACAAATACTAATGAGCGGGTGGTGTAACATAATTTCTTCTCAAGATAACCTGCCCATTCTTCAGATGAAAATTGCGAACCGCTTTCATCTAAAAGTAGTAAATCATCATTGGTGCCAAGCTGCCGGAGAATAAGTTGCCCCTCTTGTACTTTTAATTGTGCATGCGATAAATTTCCCGCGTTTCGCACATCGGGAAGCTCTTTAATCTCAAAAGAAATGTAATGCTGAAGCCGTTTTGTATATATGGCAATGCCTTCACGCAAATAAGCATCAGTGGTCTTCCCTATGACAAGCATAATAAC
>JAIRMK010000026.1 GCA_031258755.1 Prevotellaceae bacterium | reverse complement strand
ATTGCACCGCATGAGGTCAATGAAGAACGCATCCGGGCGGTAGAAAAATATTTTGCCGCCTATCATCCGGTGCGTTATACGCACGTGAAAACAGCGGCAGCGTGGCAGTCTGCGCGGGTATTGATTGTAGATACGGTGGGGCTGTTGCTGTCGGTTTATCGTTACGGACAAGTGGCTTACGTGGGTGGCGGCTTTAGCGCTACCGGCATACACAACATTTTGGAGGCGGCGGCCTACGGGCTTCCGGTAGTATTTGGCCCCAATTACCGGAAATATGTGGAAGCGCATGCGTTGATAGTTGCCGGTGGTGCGTGCAGCGCCAACGATGTGGCCGCATTGAAAGACACCTTACAGTCGTGGTTGTTGCATGATGAAACGCGCTTGGCTGCAGGTTGCCTGGCGGCCGGCTACGTGAAAACGAACAGCGGGGCTACGGAAAAAATCATGGCGTGGTTGTAGAAATAAACGGTGAGCAGTATTGCGTTGGATATTCCGAAATATTTTATATTTTTGTATCCTTATAACCAACTTTACAATATGAATGTCTGGCCGGAAGCCTATACATGACAAAGATGATGAATACCTCTTGCACTTGCTCCGGCAAGGCGACAGGGATGCTTTTACCTGTATTTATGAGCGCTATCATAAAATGCTGTATGCCTTGTCTTATAAATATTTGAAAAGCCAGGCGGTGGCAGAAGATGTCGTGCAGCATGTTTTTGTGAAATTGTGGGAACATCATGCGGATATTATTGTCATGGTAAATTTACGGAATTATTTATACTCCATGACGAAAAATTATATCCTCAACCATATCCGGAATGCGCACAATGCGGTGGCGCATAACTACCGGATGGCGCAAGTAGCCGGAGCGGTTGAGGATAATTTGTTTGAAACCATTGAGCGGAAAGAATTGATGGCCATGTTTTATCAGGCTATAAAATTATTACCGGTGCAAAAAAAAGAAATTTGTTTGTTGAAAATGGAAGGCAAATTGTCGAATCAGGAAATAGCCGATAAAATGCAATTGTCTATAAATACGGTAAAAACACACTATGCGCAGGCCATAAAATTGCTGAGGGCAGCCATGAGCAAAATGTTTCAGCTAACAGGGCTGTTCATTCTTTTTCCGTTTTAATGTGTCAATTATTAAAAGAAACGAACATGAATGTAAACTTAAACCGGCCGGCGGAAGAAACCATTGACAACGTATTAAATGGTTTGGCTTCGCAAGAAGAAGCCGCACAAGTAGCGACGTGGTTCTCTACGCCGGAGGGACAGTTATATCTGTCGCAAAGTATGGAAAAGGATTTGGCGCGACTGTCCAAAGGTTGCGAAGATTTGGCCGTAGATCATCGTATTCCTTCCGAAGTTATGTATGGACGTATTATGAAGCGTATCCGGACAAAGCGGATACGGCGGCTATGCGTTCGTGTGGCGGCGGTATTGTTGCCCTTTTTGCTCATCGGGGGTATTTTCTTCCAACTCAACTCCCGCGTCAATTTGCTCGGTGGCGCCGATTACGAAGAAGTATATATACCTAAAGGGGAAAGAGTACAATTCATGTTTCAGGATGGCTCCAAGGCTTACATCAATGCCGATTCAAAAATAAGATACCCGAAGCAATTCGGCCTGCTCGACCGGAAAATTTTTCTGGAGGGCGAAGCCTATTTTGTGGTTACACCTAATGCCAACCGGCCGTTTGTAGTGGAAATGGAAAAGACGTCCATATGTGTATTGGGCACATCGTTTAATGTGGCGGCATACCCGGAAGAAGCGTATATTTATGTGTCGCTCGACGAAGGCAAGATAACTATGGTGTCCGCCGCGAAGAAAAACAACTATTTGAACCCGGGCGAAAAACTTATTTATGATAAACATACCGACAGTTGCACGATTATCAAAGTTGCAGATACAAAGTCGGCGTCGTTATGGAAAAACGATGTGATTACATTCAAAAATGCGTCGTTGCAGGAGGTAATCAAGGCGCTGAATCGCTGGTATGATGTGCCGTTCGTGGTGGATGACCCTCGCGCCCACACTTATTCCTATACGTTTACGTCTGAAAATACGCTACTGGAAAAAGTATTGCTCGACCTCGAAAAAATTGCGCCCGTGCGCTTTACTTACAAGGATGACACCGTGCGGGTGAGCGTAAAATAAAAGAATACGGACAGTTAAATATCCGGAGAAAAGTTGTAATTTTGCAGAATAAACTAAAAAGTAATTGTAATGGAATCGGAATTACAAGATGTGCAGGGTTTTGAAGAAGTGGAAACGGAGCAGATAGACGAGCAAATACCTTTGATGGAAAGACCTTTTGACCCTACGAAAATTAATATTGAAACAAAAACCCCTTCGCTTGATACGCTGATAAGGCGCATCAGGGAGAAGACCGTGCAGTTGGATACCGAATCGTATTTTCAGCGTAACCCTGACCTTTGGGATGCTACCAAGCAAAGCCGTCTGATAGAGTCTATGCTCATACAATTTCCGCTGCCTGCATTTTATTTTGACGCTACCGATGATAGTAACTGGCTGGTGGTGGATGGCCTGCAACGTTTAAGCAGTATAAGAAATTTTGTAGTTGATCAAAAGCTCAAACTCACCAATCTTGAATTTCTGCAACAGTTCAACGGCAAAACATGGGATGAGCTTACCATTAACCTTCAAAGGATAATACAGGAAACGCAAGTCGTAATTTACAAAATACTGCCCGGAACGCCGATAGAAGTAAAATACAACATTTTTAAGCGTATCAACACCGGCGGGTTAATTTTGGAGCCGCAGGAAATACGCCATGCGCTTTTTCAGGGGCGACCGGCGCAGTTTATTGCAGAATTGGCAAAAAATGACCATTTCCTGCATGTTACCAGACGTAAAATAGATACGTCGAGGATGCTGGACAGGGATTTCGTCAACCGGTTTTTATGCTTTTACCTGTTTGGGACAGAAAACTATGGAACAAAAGAATATGGTCAGGATTTGGATACGTTTATGAGTAAAGCCATGGCGGCTATTTACAATAAAACGGATAAGGAGCTTGGAAAAATCACATCGGATTTTGAAAAGGCCATGATACTGTCGGAGCAAATTTTTGGTAAGGAAGCCTTTCGGAAGATTTATAATGAATATGGCAAGAGGCTCCCGCCGATAAATAAAGCGCTGTTTGACGCCGTCTCCGTACAGTTTGCCCTGCTGACGGATGCAAAAAGAGCGGTTTTATTGCGGAGAAAAAAGAGCGTAAGAAGAGCGCTGTACAATGAGTTGCATAAGCAGAGAGAGTTTTTCATTTCCGTTACCAGCTCAACCGGCGACAGAAACCGAACCGTTTACCGGCACGAAAAAGTTAAAGAATTAATCAAGAATATACTTACAACACCATGATACGGTCAATTGAGTTGAGACATTTTAAGTCTATCAAGAAAAAGTATTTTCCGCTACGGAAACTGAACATTTTGCTCGGCCTCAACGGGCAGGGAAAATCTTCATTTATTCAAGCCCTGCTCCTGCTCAGGCAGTCGGACAAGCTCTCTAAAGGCGAGCTGAAGTTGAACGGAGGCGACAATGGATTGGTGAACGCAGGCACGGCCAAAGATGTCTTCTACCAGTACAATTCCCATCAAATGTCCATTGCGCTTCAATTTGATAGCGCCGATTCTTATCAAATGGATTTTGACTATCTGGCAGAAACCGACTTGCTGCAAAATAGCTTAGTAAAAAATGGGCGTGATTACTTGGCGCAAAATGCCGGACAACCCCTGTTTACAAATAATTTCCAGTACCTGAATGCGCAGCGGATAGAGCCAAAATCCGTGAATATTGCCGGCTATACAAGCGTGAAAGACGCAAACAGCCTTGGCAAATATGGACAGTACACCGCCCACTACATAGAGTTAAGGGGCGATGAAGAGGTGTATTTCGATAATCTTTTACATAAAGACACAGAAAAATACGAAGATAAAGGTGAAACAAAAGTTGACAGGACATTAAAAAATCAGATTAACTTATGGCTGGGTGAAATTTCTCCAGGGGTTAGGGTACAAACTTCCAAAATATCATCCGATTTAATCTTGCTGGAATATAAATATAAGCAGCCAACATTCGGCACAACCAACAATTTCAAACCCGAGAATGTGGGATTTGGTATATCTTATGCGCTCCATGTGGTAACGGCGTTGCTGTCGGCGCGTCCGGGCGGACTTATCATTATCGAAAACCCCGAATCGCATATACACCCAAGAGGACAGGCGGAGCTGGGGAAGCTCATTGCTCGCGTTGCCCAAAATGAAGGTGTTCAGGTGATCATTGAAACGCATAGCGACCATATCCTAAATGGCGTCAGAGTAGCGGTAAAAGAAGCCGACCTTGATAAAGATAAGGTAATTATTTTTTACTTTTCAAGAGTGGTTGCCGACATGGAGCAATACGCTAAAATTACCGATATTGAAATAGATAAAAACGGAACGCTGAGCGAATATCCGGAAAACCTTTTGGACGAATGGGCTAACCAACTCTCAAAATTGATTTAGCGATGGATATGATGTTTAACGAATTAAGCATTATGTCCATTGCTGACAAGTATGAGGCACAACGTAAGTTGACACTTTTTGCGGATGCGGCTAACAGGGCAAGAAAAGAGGGTTTCAGGCACATTCGTTCTCACTAT
>JAIRMK010000070.1 GCA_031258755.1 Prevotellaceae bacterium | reverse complement strand
TCCAGCCCCACGCGCCAATCGGTGTTGGGGTGCATGTGGCGGAATTTATCTTCGCCTACCAACGAACGTTTGCCGTCTTTGTTAATTTCCGAGCCCACCGTGGCAGGCGCAGCCTGCACAAGATCCACACAGGCCTTGTCGAGCGCCACCGGATCGAACGAGGCGGCGAAGCCGATATTGGGCACCAGCGGCACATCATTGCTTCCCCAACAATCGCAATTAGGCGACACATCCATAATAAAACTGACGTGAAAATGCGGCTTGCCGTTCAAAATAGCCTGCACATATTCCGCAATCTTTTTGTTCATGATGTCCGACGAATTATTCCACACCGGTTGTGCGGCGTCGAAGCGGCACACCGCCACACACTGCCCGCAACCCACACATTTATCGTAATTGATGACGGCTTTGCGTTTGTCGTTCAGCGTGATTGCGCCATAGTTGCAGTCTTTCGTGCATTGGCGGCAACCGGTGCAATGGTCAACATTGACCTGCGGTTTCGACGACGAGTGAAGGTCTAATTTACCACCCACGCTCGCCGCGCCCATGCCGATATTTTTCAGTGTACCGCCGAAACCCGCCTGTTCATGCCCC
Organism: Prevotellaceae bacterium; assembly: GCA_031258755.1. Lineage (GTDB taxonomy): Bacteria > Bacteroidota > Bacteroidia > Bacteroidales > UBA932 > JAIRLC01. The sequence goes on along the minus strand of JAIRMK010000070.1, from coordinate 6,018 downwards.
TTGAAGTGGCTCATCGACACAATCACGTCGGCGTCGGCCACCGCAGCGCCGATTTTCGCCGTTTTGCAATACGTGCCGCCCACCACCGGCAAATCACGGTACGACGTGCCTTTCAGCCCATCGGCAATAATCACCGGCGCCTTCACGGTAATGGGGTTGAAGCCGTTCTCCCACGCGCTTTGCAGGTGGTCAATCGCATTCGACCGGCGTCCCGAATACAGCGTAGCCGAATCGGTAAGGAACGCCTTGGCGCCCAACGACAGCAACAAGTTCGACATACAGGCGGCGTAATTATGGCGGATGTAAGCCATATTCCCCGGCTCGCCGAAATGAATTTTGATGGCCGTAAACTTATCTTTACAGTCTAATTTTTCGACACCGGCCTTGCGTACCAAGCGTTCCAGCTTGCCGCACAAATTTAGTGACGGCGTGGTATGTAAGTCGGTAAAATAAACTTTTGAGGCCATGCAGATAAATAAATGAGGAGTCAAAAGTACGAAAAAATTTGTTGTTTTAAAAATCTTTTTTACCTTTGCTGCTGTTAACTAAAAACTAAGAGTTAAAAGTTAAAGACCAAAATCAAATAATGAGAAACCAATGACTGTAAACTCTTCATACAACCGGAAAACGGATAATGGACGGACGGCTACTACTGCCAACTCTTTTTTAACGTTTAATTTTTTTATTTTTAACCGGTTCTACCCCCCCCCAGCAAGAGTATGAAAATCAGTTAATTACATCAAAAGACTTCCTGCAGACTACAACGGTTTCCACAACCCCGGCCGGCGCCTCAACGTCAAGTTCGTGGAGTTCCACGAGGTGCTCGTTTAGTCCCACGAGACCCGCGTGGAGCTACACGCAGTACTCGTGCAGACAAACGCAACACGCGTGGGGCTACACGCAAACCTTGTGTAGCTTCGCGCAATATTCGTTGGACTACACGCAATGCCCGTGTAAACAAACGCGCTTTCCAGCAGGCACCCAAAAACCGCGTTTAGTCCCACGCGCACCGCGTGGAGCTTCACGCGCACTGCGCAGAGTTTCACAAATCGCCACCAACAACAAAAATAACAGCTATCTTATTTATAAATCTTTAAAACCCTTTTATTATGAATTACCGTGATTACCTTCCGCGCCCCGACAGGCTGTTTCTGGCCTGGGTTATCAACTTCCTGAAATATTTGATGGGCAGGCTCGAACAGTTCAATTTTCCCCAAGCCCTGTTTCAACAACTGGACGAGGAGAAAAACGTTTTTGCACAAAAGCTCGAGGTGGCCGAAGAGCCCACCACGCATACGAAGGTGACCGTACAGGAGAAAAACGACGCCCGGAAAGCGCTCGAAAAAGACCTCAGGCAGGCTGTGGCCGAGTACCTAACCCACAACCACCTGCTCACCGACGGCGACCGCCAACTTCTTGGCCTGCCTGTGCACAAGACCACCCGCACGCCGGTGCCGCCGCCCACCGACAAGCCGGACTTCACTATAGAGCCGCTCGGTGGAAGCCGGCTTACGATACATTTCCATGCGCATGACGAAGAGCGCGAGCGGGCGAATGCCAAGCCTTTCGGCGTACGCGGCGTGGAAATTATCTGGGCAGTGCTCGAGGCGCCCCCCACGTCGTATAACGAGCTGGCACATTCGGTGTTCGATACGCGCTCGCCCTACACGTTCCAGTTCGACTTGAGCGACGCTGGCAAGCATTTCTACTGCTGCCTGCGCTGGGAAAACACCACCGGCCAAAAAGGACCGTGGAGCGAGATACAGAGTGCTATTATACCGTAATGGCAGTAGGCTGACAAACATTAATCTTTAAATATTAATATTATGAAAACAAAAATTTTAATTTTTCCATTTTTAGTTGCAGCACTTTGCTGCTTTTCAAGTTGTGCAATTCATAACGGATTGACAAACAATGTAAACAACAGTACCACTAATGTGATTTTACAAAAAAACAATTACAAAATTATTAAAAAAGTACAAGGTAGTGCAAGTGGACTTTCGGTATTTGGAATCGGTGGTAGCTTTCAACCGTTAATTGCAAAGGCAAGAGCAAAAATGCTTGAAAATGCAGGTTTGCAAGGGGGATCCAAAGCCATTATTAACGAAATTGTTGAAGTAAACAACAAAGGTTACATCATGGTATTCACCAAAACGATTACGGTATCAGCATATGTAATTGAATTTACAGAGTAAGAAGTCGTAATAAGTCTAAAAAAAGATTGTCTAATTTTTCAGACAATCTTTTTTTAGTGTGCCGTACATGTCCGCACAAATTTAGTAACAGGGAACGGGAAACGGCCTAACCTACCAACTATTAAATCTTGAGACAAAGCTGCCCGCCTGCAAGGATGGGCGGCTTTTTTTGGAAATTTTTAAATTTCAAATCTTTTTTATACCTTTGCATACAGTTTACACCATAAAAATAAATGAATTATGGCACGACCGATTAAAGACACCCCGATACTATACGGAAAAAATGCTATTCGTATGCTGGAAGAAGTGAAGAATATAAAACCTCTTTCGGAAGAAAGGATTGCGAGAATTAAACAAGCCTGTATATCCTTAAATAAGATACAAAAAAATTCTTACGAAGAAGCAGGTATAAAATTCAAATAATGAGTATAGCGGATTTTGTTATTGTCCGGTTAGACCCGAATGTTGATATCGCTCCTTTTGATTGTGGCGATACAGACTTGAATGATTTTTGGGCTAACGATGCAACCATTTATCAAAAAGAACGCTTGGCGGTAACACACCTGTTAGCATCACGAGCCGGCGAAACAACTGAAATCGCAGGTTATTTCTGTTTGCTAACCGACAAGTTGGTCTTTGACCCTTCCGACAGAGAAAAACGTAAGTTCTGGAGCACATTTAACAAAAAAAACAAAATCCATTTTAACAAACATCGAAAAACCTATCCGGCAATAAAAATTGGACGTCTGGCTGTAGCAACCGCTTTTACAGGCAAAGGACTGGGCAGTTGTCTAATCGACCATATTGTCGCCATAGTAATTGCCATGAACAATATCGGATGCCGTTTTATTACTGTAGATGCATATAAAAACGCTTTCGATTTTTATCTGAAAAATAACTTTGATTATTTGTCTGACGACGATAAAAACGAACAGACAAGACTTATGTACTTCGACATAAAACGTTTCGTTTCATAACTATCCTATTGAACTGGTCGAAAATTTCGACCACATTCTGTTTCCACTGTTCAACAGAGTGTCTTCGCCATGTCGCTGAGCACGATCCGCCGGCATCTGCAGGCAGTGTTGTTTTGAGAGAGGGGGAATTAAATATTTTGCGTATATTTGTAATCATTAAATTTAAGTATCATGACAACCAGAAGAAACTTTTTGAAAACAGCGACACTCGCATCTGCCGGGTTGGCTGTGGGGCTTCGCGCAAATGCCGGCAACGCCGGCAGAAATGTAAATGCGGGCGGCAAGGTGAATCTTGCCTGCATCGGCATTGGCAATCGTGGGGAACAAATTATAAACGACTTCGACAAAACCGGTCTGGCCAATGTAGTAGCCTTGTGCGACGTTGATTTGGGTGCGGAACACACCCAAAAAATGCTGGCCAAGTTTCCCAAAGCCAAACAATTTAAGGATTTCAGACAGCTATTCGACAAAATGGGAAATGAGATTGATGCGGTGTGCATCGCAGTGCCCGACCATGCGCATTTTCCCATCAGCATGTTGGCAATATCGTTGGGGAAACATGTGTACGTCGAGAAGCCTATGGCGCGCACTTTCCTCGAGGCCGAGCTGATGATGGACGCTGCACGAAGGCATCCGAAAGTAGTTACGCAAGTGGGCAACCAGGGACACTCGGAAGCAAACTATTTCCAATTCAAAACATGGGTGGAAACAGGCATCATAAAAGATGTGACGGCAATCAGTGCGCACATGAACAATGACCGGCGATGGCACAAATGGGACGTTAATATTTATAAGCTGCCGGACAAGGAGCCCATCCCAAAAACGTTGGACTGGGACACCTGGATGAGCGCCGTACCGTACCACGAATACAATGCAAAATATCATAACGGCGACTGGCGCTGCTGGTACGATTTCGGCATGGGCGCACTCGGCGACTGGGGCGCACATATCATGGACACCGCCCACGAATTTCTGCAACTGGGGCTGCCCTACGAGGTCCGTCCCACGCTGACAGGGCATAACGATTATTTCTACCCGACCTCTTCTACCATCCTGTTCCGTTTCCCGGCGCGGGACGACATGCCGCCTGTTGATTTAACCTGGTACGACGGCGTAAACAACCTGCCTCCTATTCCTGAAGGCTATGGAAAGTCCGAGCTGGCCGAAGGTATTCCCGCATCGGGACAGGGGGAAATAAAAGCCTCTTCAATCAATCCGGGGAAAATTATTTACGGCAGGGATTTGACTTTCAAAGGCGGCTCTCACGGCTCTACATTGTCCATCATTCCTGAAGAGAAGGCAAAGGATATGAGGCTTCCGGAAGTGCCGAAGAGTCCGTCGAATCACTTTGCGAATTTCCTGCGCGCCTGCATGGGCGAAGAAAAAACCCGCTCGCCCTTTGAAATTCATGGCTCGCTAAGTCAGGTTTTCTCTCTTGGCGTGATTGCGCAACGGTTGAATACTACGTTGTATTTCGACGCCCGGACAAAACAAATCACCAACAACGCCTTTGCCAATGCCATGTTGACCGGGTTGCCCCCGCGTAAAGGCTGGGAACAATACTATGCGTTATGAGTTATAAAAATAATGAAATTATGAAGAGGACAAATATATTACTGATGAAGGGAACTGCATTACTGGCCGCAATGCTGCTACTGTGCGGCGGGCTGTTTGCGCAGGAATGGACGTCTTTGTTTAATGGAAAAAATCTGAAAGGATGGAAAAGGCTTAACGGCACGGCAGAATATAAGGTGAAAGACGGCGTTATTCTGGGAATTTCCAAAATGAATACGCCCAATACGTTTCTGGTTACGGAAAAAAATTACGGCGACTTCATCCTTGAATTTGATTTTTATGTGGACGACGGACTCAATTCCGGCGTGCAATTCCGCAGTTTGAGTTTTAAGGAATATAACAACGGAAGGGTGCACGGTTATCAATTTGAAATTGACCCCTCGGACAGGAAATGGTCGGGCGGCGTGTACGACGAAGCGCGAAGAGGCTGGCTCTATCCCATGACCGTAAACCCCGCCGGCAAGCACGCATTCAAAAACGGAGAATGGAACAAAGCAAGAATCGAAGCCATTGGAAATGCCATCACCACATGGATAAATGGCGTCCCGTGCGCCAATCTTTGGGACGACATGACGCTGGAAGGGTTCATCGCTTTGCAAGTACACGCTATCTGGGACAAGGAATTGGAAGGAAAAACGATAAAATGGAAAAACATACGCATCTGCACCACGAACGTGGAACAATACCGCACCAAATCCAATGCGCCGGAGGTGAATGTCATTCCCAACACGATTTCGCCGGCAGAAGCCGCAGACGGATGGAAATTGCTGTGGGATGGGAAAACCGCCACCGGATGGAGAGGTGCGAAAAGCAGTGATTTTCCGTCGAACGGTTGGCGTATGGGAAACGGCATCCTGAAAGTGCTGAAAAGCGGTGGCGGCGAGTCCGCGAACGGAGGAGACATCGTCACTACTAAAAAATATAAAAATTTTATCCTCAAAGTGGATTTTAAAATCACGCAAGGCGCCAATAGCGGAATTAAATATTTCGTGGATACCGATTTGAATAAAGGCGAGGGCTCTGCCATAGGTTGCGAATTTCAAATTCTGGACGACGAAAGACACCCCGACGCCAAATTGGGCGTAAAAGGTAACAGAACCGCAGGCTCTTTGTATGACTTGATACCGGCCATAACGTCCAAGCCATTCAACATAAATGAATATAACACGGCGACGATTGTTGTTCGAGACAACCATGTGGAACATTGGCTCAATGGAATAAAGGTAGTGGAATATGAGCGGAACAGCCAAATGTGGAATGCGCTGGTGGCA
>JAIRMK010000130.1 GCA_031258755.1 Prevotellaceae bacterium | reverse complement strand
CGAAATTACATAATAAGCATAGCCCCACAAAGCGGAGGTGGTGGTAGAGGTGTAATTCAGGTTATAAGGCACCGTGTAGCGCCCAGAGGAGTAATCGATGTTTATTTTACCGTTGCCCGAGCGCATTTCGGCATCGAGGACAAAGGCTGCGCCGTACCAGTTGGCTGATACCAGCGGACTGTAGGCGCCATGCACCGATTTCGACAGGCCTTCATAGTCGGCCAGCGTCAATTGGTTGCTTTGGCTCAAAATAGGGTCTTCGGTCAGGAAATCCGAGCATCCCGCACCGCTAAAGGTGGCTATTATTGCAATGAGTAGTATTTTTTTCATAGTTCAATCTGTTTTTTTATTGTTAAAATGATATTTCCACTCCTCCGACAAACGATTTGCTCATGGGATATACGCCATATCCTATACCGGTTACGCCGCGTTCGGGGTCCCAGAAGTCCACATCGTGAAATGTATAGAGGTTTTGTGCACTCACATAAAACTTCACCGAGTTTAATTTGGCCTGTTCCACGATACGCTTGGGCAGGGTGTAGGAGATGGTGAGGTCTTTCAGGCGAAGGTAATCGCCTTTTTGCAGAAAGCGGGTGGTGCTGAAACTGTAGCTGTTCGTGGAATTTCCCGCAACGGGTTTGGGATTTACGCCGGTATCGCCCGGTTGTTTCCAATAGTTCAGGGCGGTGTTTACCTGGTTCTGCGTCATTTGGTTACCATCAGACTCAAGGTAGCGGCGTTCGATAATCATCACATGGTTACCACCTTTAAATTCAAAGAAAGCGTCGAAGCTAATGCCTTTCCATGAGAAAGAGGTATTGAAACCTCCTGTGAACTTAGGTTCAGGCGAAGCGGGATATACATACTGCGCCTGATTGTAGTCTTTGGTAAGCGTGCCGTCGGCCGTGCGGAACAGCGCGTCGCCGTTGGTGGGGTCAACGCCGTAGTAGTCGAGCAGGCGGAAGGTGTACAGCGATTTTCCTACGACGTGCCGCAGGCGACTGTCGTCAACATAGGCGATTTCCTCATTGTCGCCGAGTTCCAGAATTTCGGTATTGTTAAATGCAATGTTTGCGCCGATGTTCCACAGGATGTCTTTTGTTTTGATGATGTCGCCATTCAGTTGCAGTTCCACGCCCTTGTTGCGCAGCGAGCCGATGTTCATGAAGTTTACAGAGAACCCGGTGGTTTGCGGCACGTTTTTGTCGAGCAACATGTCTTTGGTTAAACGGTCATACACGTCGAAATTACCGTGCAAGCGGTCGAACAGGCTGAAGTCGAGTCCCACGTTCCAGGTGTGGTTCTTCTCCCACGACAGGTTTTCGTTTTCAGGCCGTGAGGGCAACATGCCGGTAACGCCGTTGTATTGCGTGGCGGCATATACGCCGTATGCGCGGTAGGGCAAGATGTTATTATTCCCGTTTACGCCGTAACTTACGCGCAGTTTCAGCAGGTTGATGAATGAAAAGTCTTTCATGAAGTCTTCCTGGTTGATGTTCCACGAGCCGCCTACCGACCAGAAGGTTCCCCATTTGTTGCTGCTTCCGAACAGGGAACTGCCGTCGGCGCGCACAGAGGCTTGCAGGAAGTACTTCGATTGCCAGTTGTAATCAAGGATGCCGAAGAAGGACAACAAAGCGCGCGCTGCATAGCCGTACTCCCCTTCCACGCCGGCGGCCGGCGCTGTTTGCGGATAGGGGATGGCCGGGTCAACGCCGGGCGCAGAGATATAATAATAATTTTCCTTGCGGCTCATGGCTTCCTGTCCGGCCAGCAACCGCACGGTGTGGTCGTCGAAAAATACATTGTCGTAGCTCACCGTGTTCGATGTGGTAAGCTGGATGTACCTGTTGGTGGTCGTTTGTAATGTAGCCTGCCCCTCGTTTGTTTCGGGCGACCAGTAGCGGCGGCCTTCCCCGAAGATACCTTCTATGGCATTGGTCGTCTTCACGGTAATTCCTTTCCACGGTTTCCATTGCAGGTAGATGTTTCCCAATATCTGGTACTGTTTCCCGAACTGGTCGTCGTATTCGGCCGTAGCGCGGGGGTTCGAGTTACTGTTTTCGGGAATATCCACGTTATGGGTGCCATCGGGGTTATAAGCGGGCGTCCAGGGAAGAATCATCATGCCGGCAAAAGCAGGGTTGGAATAGTACAAATTCTGCATGGGCACGTCGTTTCCTTCCACGTAGGCCGCATTGATGCGTACGCCGGTTTCCAGGGCATCGGTGAGCTTGTAGTCGGCATTGAGGCGTGCCGTGAACTTTTGGAAGTCGATACCATAATATATACCCTCGGCCTTGTTATAGTCCACCGAACTGTAGTATTTACCCCTGGCATTGCCGCCGGAAGCGTTCACCTCATATTCCTGGATATTGCCCATGCGGGTGAAGTGCTCCATCCAGTTGGTCAACGGGCGGCTCAATAACTCCTGCGGACGGTAGTAAGTGCCTGTTGGGTTGTCGGGATCCAGGCCGGCGTTCCGTACCGCATCTCTTTGGTAGGCGAGCAACTGTTCTGCGCTCATGATGCCGAAACCGTTATCGTTGGCCAGCCATGAAGTTCCGTATTTTGCACGTACCGTGAATTTGGCTTGCCCTTCTTTCCCGCTCTTGGTGGTAACGAGGATAACGCCGTTGGCCGCACGCGAACCGTACACCGAGGCGGCGGCGGCGTCTTTCAGCACGGTTATTGATTCAATATCGTTCGGGTTAATTGACGCCATGACGTTGCCGGTGTTCAGGAAGTCAGTGGCATTTCCCGACATTACCGGGATACCGTCAATAACCCACAAGGGGTTGTTCCCAGCGTTGATAGATGATGTGCCGCGGATACGGATATCCGTGCTTGCGCCGGGTTGTCCTGAGGAGGCTGTGATTGATACGCCGGCCATCTTACCGGTGAGCGCCTTGTCGAGCGAAACCACCGGCGTTTCGGAAATTTTGTCACCGCTCACGGCCACTACCGCGCCTGTTTTCGCCTCGCGCTTTATTGCGCCGTAGGCCACTACAATCACTTCTTCCAACTGTTTGGCCTCCGTCTCCAGCGCCACATTAATCACCGTGCGCCCGCCCACGGCCTCTTCCTGCGTCTTCATCCCGATAAAGGAGAATACGAGGGTCGCATCGCCCGCCACGTTAATGGTGTAGCGGCCATTGGCGTCCGTCGCGGAGGACACGTTGGCGCCTTTTAGCACCACCGACACGCCCGGCAAAGGCTGCCCGTCGGCGGCGTCGGTTACCACTCCAGACACTTGCACTTGCGCGAATACCACGCCTGCGGCAAGCATCATACCGAATAAAATCAGTGTAATTTTTTTCATAGAATTGATTTAATGGTTAATAAATATTTTTTTTAGTACATTAAGCCATTTGATAGTAAATTTGACTGTACAAGTCAAACACAATTTGGTTACATTTTGCAAATGTAAAAAATAAATTTGCATATACAAACGTTTTAGGCACAAAATTTTGTATATAAATATTTTTTTAACCTCATGGAGGCCAAAGAGTAAAATTTTTTACACTGATAATAAGGAAGTTGTAAATGTATTAAATTTTCATTAAAAATGTTTAAATTAAATTATTTAATTAACAAAAATATGACAGATATGACAAAGATTCGATTTTATTTGAAAGACCCTAAGGGGCGTAAAGAAACGTGTTTATTTATGATGATCCATTATGGACGATACAAGATGGTGAAAGGGCGCAGACAGTATTTGCCATTAAAATATTTTATTGGCGAGAGCATTCGTCCCGAATTCTGGAGTAAGCGGGCAAACCGGGCAAAAGAGGCAAAGGAGTTCCCTAACTATGCCATGTTTAACCAACGTCTTAGCCATATAGAAGAGATAGTGCGAAACCTGGTTTTGCATTTTAAATACAGTGGCGACTTGAACGCTATCAAGATACTGCGGGATTCGCTTGACAGGCATATCAAGCAAAAACGGCCTGTGGAACAAATATGTGAAAAAAGTTTGTTTTTTTTCATTGAGCAGTTTATCTCTGAAGCCGAAACAACAAAGTCATTGTCTACCGTAAGACAATATAAAAATACGTTCCGCCTGTTGCTGGATTTTTCAACCAATGTTCAAAAGATAGATTTTCAAAATATTGACATGTCGTTTTATGCGAAATTCAAAAGCTATATGAACAAGGCGGGTTATTCCGAAGCCTATTTCAGCAACCAGATTAAATATGTCCGTTTATTTATGAACGAGGCCACCGAGCGGGGGTATAATGCATCCTTGCTTTACAAGAGCAGGAAATTTATTTGTCCGCAAGTTACGGCAGACAAGATTTACTTGACCACAGAAGAGATTACACGTATTCGTACCGCCAAGTTGTCGACGTCCAGAAAATTGGAAAAAGTCAGGGATATGTTTGTGGTCGCCTGCTACACCGGATTGCGTTTTTCCGATTTGGTGCGGTTGCAACCCTCTAATTTTAACCATGTAGATAAGATTTTGCACATAAGGACACAGAAAACAGACACTACGGTATATATTCCCTTATCGCCCGAGGCGTTGGCTATATGTAAAAAATATGATTTTAGTTTTCCCCCCATCAATAATTCCGCCTTTAATACCAGCATAAAGGAAATAGGGCGACAGGCCGGGCTGGTAGAAAAGGTGGAGTTGTTGATCTCAAAGGGCAACAGTAAAGTGCGGGACGTCCAGCCGAAGTATCGGTTAATCACTTCGCACACCGCCCGCCGGAGCTTTGCGACCAATGCTTTTCTGGCGAGTGTGCCCAATATCTCTATTATGCAAATTACCGGACATAGTACTGAGAAAGCTTTTATGAGGTATATTCGTGTGTCGGGAGAGGACAATGCGCGACGTTTATTAACGCATCCGTACTTTTCGAAAAAGTGATTTTCCCCTTTTTCTTACCCCGAATATTTTTAAGTTGCTCAATATGAATTGATTTAATATGACTGAATTTGACTTGTACGGTCAAATTTACTATCAAATGGCTTAATGTACTAAAAAAAATATTTATTAACCATTAAATCAATTCTATGAAAAAAATTACACTGATTTTTATCGGTATGATGCTTGCCGTAGGCGTGGTATTCGCGCAAGTGCAAGTGTCGGGAGTGGTAACCGACGCCGCCGACGGGCAGCCTTTGCCGGGCGTGTCGGTGGTGGTAAAAGGCGCCAACGTAACTGCTGCGACGGACGCCAATGGCCGCTACACCATCAACGTGGCGGGCGATGCGACCCTCGTGTTCTCCTTTATCGGGATGAAGACGCAGGAAGAGGCCGTGGGCGGCCGCACGGTGATTAACGTGGCGCTGGCGGCAGAAATTCAGCGGCTGGAAGATGTAATTGTGGTAGCTTATGGTACAGCCAAGAAAGAATCCTTTGTGGGTTCTGCCGGCGTCGTATCGTCCAAACAGCTTGCCAAACGCACGGTGTCCAATGTAACCAAAGCCTTGGAAGGCACGGTTGCCGGTGTCCAAACAACTTCCGGTTCCGGCCAGCCGGGTTCGAGTTCTTCGATTAGAGTCCGGGGGTTCGGCTCGATCAACTCTTCTAATGCCCCGCTCTATGTAGTGGACGGCGCGCCCTACGACGGCTCTATCTCGGCCATTAGTCCCGATGATATTGAGTCTATCACTATCTTAAAGGATGCTTCGGCAGGCGCGCTTTACGGTGCGCGGGGAGCAAACGGCGTAGTGCTGGTTACTACCAAAAGAGGAACGGAAGGTAATCTTAAAGTAAATCTCAAAGCCTCGTGGGGTTTGGCTTCACGCGCTATTCCCCGCTACGATTTGATGGATGAAAAAGACTGGATTGAAACCAACTTTATTATCTATAAGAATCAGGCTATTTTTGACAGTGGCGTAACGCCCGATTTAGCCGGAAATGTGGCTATTCAAAACATGTTATCCGGTCCGACAAGATTGTTTGGCGTAAATGAGCAATACAATCCTTACAATATGCCCATTTCGCAATTGATTGACCCGGTTACAGGCAAAGTGAATCCGAACGCCCAGTTGCGTTACCACCAGGACTGGCTGGATGAGGCTTCCGTCGATAATCCGTTGCGGCAGGAATACCAGCTCAATGTGTCGGGCGGGAACAAAGAAACAAAGTACTATTTTTCTTTCGGCTATTTGAACGAAGAAGGACTTATTCATACTACTTCCTTTGAACGTCTTTCCGGTCGCCTCAATGTGGACTCACAAGTAAAGCCGTGGCTGAAACTCGGAGCCAACGCCAGTGTATCCTTTAACAAAACAAACAACCGGTCGGCAGAGGGAGATGCCAATGTGACCAATGTGTGGTATGCCGCCCAACAAATGGCGCCTATCTATCCCGTATTTGAGGTTGATGCTAACGGCAATACGGTATATGACGATACCGGTAAACCGGTGTACGATGTGGGACCCAACCGTTCCAGCGGCGGTACACCGAACTACAACAGCGTAGGGCAACTGTTCGACGATAAACTTTATTCTAATTTCGACAACCTTACCGTCCGCACTTTCTCGGAAATTGCACTGGACGACGATCGGTACGGCTTTATCCGGGGGCTGAACTTTAAAGTTGACGTGAATGCAACCGCCTACAATGCACGGACAACAACTTATACCGACCAGCGTTGGGGCAGCGGTATAACTTCGGGCGGGTCGCTTTCAAAGAGCGCGCCACGCATCCTGAGTTTTACCTTTAGTGAAATATTGGGCTATAAACGCTCTTTCGACAAACACAACATTGATTTTATTGCCGGACACGAGTATTACGCCTATAAATCCAATTCCCTGACAGCTGCCAAAACAAAATTCCCGTTTCCGGGCATCTATGAACTGAATCCGGGCGCTATTTTAGACGACATGAGTTCGGCGGAAAACAATTACACGATAGAATCGTATTTATCGCGCCTGAAATACAGCTACGCTGATAAATATAATTTTGAAGCCAGTTTCCGTACTGATGGTTCGTCACGGTTCCATACGGACTATCGGTGGGGACAATTTTGGTCGGTAGGCACCAACTGGCGTATCAGCGAAGAAGACTTTATGAGCGGCATTGACTGGCTGGACAATTTAAGCCTGCGCGCCAGCTATGGCGTACAGGGAAATGACGCCCTGCTGAACGCACTTGGATATGATGTCTTTTACGCATGGCAATCATTTTATAGCCTTAGCTATTCTAATGCAAACGCCAATGGTTCTGTTGTTACTTCACTGGAAAGCCGCGAACTGCAATGGGAAAAAAACAGCAATTTTAACGTAGGGATTGAAACGCGCCTGTTTGACAGGATTAGCCTGACGGCGGAATTTTTCCACCGCGTCAGCGAAGACATGTTATTAGATGTGCCGATGGCGTTGTCGTTAGGTTTTGACTCCTACAGCGATAATATCGGGTCGATGTATAACAGAGGCATTGAGTTTTCATTAGGCATTGATGTCGTTAAGTCCGATAATTTCGATTGGACATTAAACATTATTGGTACCAGTCTTACCAACCGCATCACAAAACTGGCGACGGATCGCCCGATAATTGACGGCGGCATAATATACAAAGTGGGAGAACCGCTTTATTCGTACTATCTGCCGCTCAGTGCCGGCGTTGACCCGGCCACCGGCGAACAATTGTATTATGTATGGGATGACAAGGATCCGATTACTGACGAACAGGCAAGCGAAGCCTATATTTCTTCGGATGTTTCAAAGGCGACTTCCTCCCGCAAACCGGCAGGCAGTAAATTGCCGGACTTTTTCGGTTCCATCGGTTCCGAATTTACCATCCTGAAGAATATTGATTTCTCGTTCCTCACCGTCTATAGCATTGGCGGCGTTGCAAGCGACGCAATGTACAACGGATTTATGGACCCGCTCCGCCAGGGTATCAATTTACATAATAATGCCAAACGCGCCTGGCAAAAACCCGGCGATATTACCGATATTCCCCGCCTGCAATACGGCAGCGATTACCTGCCTACCGACAGCTACCTGCTGGACGCTTCCTATTTTGCTATCCGCAACATTACGCTGGGCTATACCCTGCCGAAAAAATGGACGGACAAGATAGGTCTTGGTAGCCTGAGGCTATATGTAACTGCCGATAATGTGTTTACTTTCTGCGCGCTGGACGGCTTCGACCCGGTGTCGTCTTTAACAGGGAGCCTTTCCTATAATTATACGCCTGTGCGTACGCTCTCTTTAGGCGTTAATGTAAATTTCTAATTATTTAAAATTAAAAAGATGAAAACAAATATCAAATACTTGTTAAGTTTTGTCTTACTGCTTGCAGCAGGACTCCTGCCAGTGGCTTGCAGCGAAGACCTTGAAACCAACCCCACCGACCGCGTGTCGGGTTCTACTATTTTTGCCGACGAAATCGCCGCCCAAACAGCTATAGAAGGTTGCTACACCCTGCTTTATCAAGGTGTTTATGTGACCGGCAACTTAAATCAAGCAGAGGGACATCAAAGCACTATCTTTGCACAGGAACTGATGGGTGATGATATCGTCACTACCGTAACGACTAACTGGTATGGATTTGATTATTCGCTGCTTTATACAAGACAAATTCAGATTGACGACTGGTCTCGCAGCCATAACATCTGGAACATGTACTATACCCTCATCAGCAATGTGAATTACATTATTGCCGAAGATGGAAACATCGGCTCGAACGGAAATGCGGCTAAAGACATTGTTGCGCAGGCTTATGCTCTCCGCGCCTTTGCTTATTTTGAACTGATACAGGCCTTCCAGAAAACCTACCTCGGGCACGAAAACGATCCGGGCGTACCGGTTTACACCGAACCCACCCGCTCGGGCGACGAAGGCAAGTCGCGCGGAACGGTGGAAGAAGTTTATGCACAAATCAACAGCGACATAGCAAGGGCTTTGGAGCTATTTACCGAAACCGGTAAAACAAAGCAAACGCACAGTTCGCATGTGGATTATTACGTGACCAAAGGCTTTGAAGCTCGCATTGCATTAGTGCAGGGACGCTGGGCGGATGCTGCCAACGCTGCCGCAGAAGCCCGCACGCGCCCGAGCCTCCGGTTGCTTGCCGCCACTGAGATAACAACCGGAATGTCGAACTATCAATTGCCCTCTAATTTATGGGCAATGGAAGTGCTTCCCGAACAGTCCACTATTTACTTTTACTATTTGGATCACAGGGGAACAAACGGCGGAACACAGCAGCGGAAGTGCATCAGCAAATGGTTATATGATCAATTAAACCGGTATCCCACCGACGCCCGCCTTGCCTGGTTTAAGAACGGTAATCAGGGATACGCCACCTCCGGCGAATTTGTAAACTATGGGCAAATGAAACTCCGTATTAAAGATATAGCTGCCGCTCCATACGCCGGCGATCACATTTTTATGCGTGCCGAAGAACTGCTGCTTATTGAAGCCGAAGCAAAAGCCCGTATGCCGCAACAAGCCGCCGATGCCAAAAACCTGTTGCTGGAGCTGGCGCAAAACCGCCTGCCGGTACCGGCGCTCACCACCTATACCACTTACCTGAATACTTTAAGCACAGCGGTAAACACGCTGCCTGCTCTTACGACTACCGACCCAGCAACCGTACTGGAAGAAGTGTTGCTGCAACGCCGCATCGAACTCTGGGGCGAAATTGGTCGTATAAAGGACATTCTGCGCCTGAAACAGGGCTATACACGCGACTATCCGGGAAGCAACCATACGGATAAATTATTAAGCTATAATACCGGAGCCGAAAGTGGGGCATTCCTGTGCAAGATTCCGCAGGCGGAATTTGACGGCAATAAAAATATCCTTTCGTCGGAGCAAAACCCGGTGAATTAGGAAATCATTCATAAAGTAATAACTTAAAAACACAGTAATTATGAATAAAATAATAAAACTATTGATTTTGGCGGCAGTCACTCTGTTGGGGCTGAACGCCTGCAACCAGGATAATGAAAGGGCATTCTATGATGAATCGGCTCCCGTAGCCTACAGTTTTCTACAGCCAGTGCTCATCTCTGAAATTACGGCCGATTACAACGGCAAGCTACAGGTAACCATAGCCCGCACCCAAGCTACAGAAGCGGCATCGGTAGGCGTGAAACTGACGGCTTCCACCGCCACGGCCGTTATCAATGCACTTTTCTCGGTTGCCGGTCAGGCTACCTTTGCCGAAGGCGAATTTGAAACAAAAGTGGATGTGCAATTTACGCTCGACGACCTCGAATTTGGCGAACAATACAAATTCAGCATAGAATTTGCCAATGCTGAGGAAAATGTTTCGGCCGGGGGAATTAAAAAAACAGACATTACTGCAAGCCGAAAACTAATCTGGGAAAAATTTGCCGAAGGGGTTTATTCTGGCGCTTTGTCGGCTCCAAGTGTGCTCAACTTGCCGGCGAGCACATGGACGGTAACCATGTATAAGGCGCAAGCCTCAACCATCTACCGGCTGGAAGATTTTTATACCAAAGGGGCGCACTTTGAGTTTTCCTGGGACGGCGGTCAATCCATTACGCCCTACAATTACATAGGAACAGTAACGTTGGGTGGCGCCCCAACCCTCGCAGTACGTACGGGCGGTACTTATAATTATAGTGGTGCCGACAGGGATGTGTTTCTATTCGTTGACCCCGACCCGGACTATACTTTTTACGATGCAACCGACAGCTATTTCTGTATTAACTACTATGCCGGAATGGTAATCGACGGCAGTGTCGCAGGCTGGGGCTGGAAAAACGATTATTACGAAATCACCCAGCAGTATTAACATGACCTCCGTGCTTTCAAAAAACATTTCGAGCCACAGTTCAAATTTCCTGGGCTATAGCTCAAAGTTGTTTTTAGGCAGAAAGAAAGGTTTGAGTCCGTCAGATTGTAATTCCATTCCGTCGAATAACCCCCAATCGCTTCGTTTCATTGGGGGTTATTCAAATCCGTCTGTGTGTAAATTCAAAATTTTCATGTATATTTGCGTCGGAATATTATAATAATTGCGAAATATGAATACGTTATTGTCTGACGACCGGACAACAAGGATGCTGTATAACAAAATACACCGGCTTCCGTCGAAAGTGCAGTTTGAGTTATCGAATTATGTGGAGTCTTTGCTTCGGAAATATCAAGTGGATAAACCGGAAAAGCCTTTTTTCGGTTGCATGAAAGGTACGGTGACATGGATGAGCGATGATTTCAACGCCCCGCTGGAGGATTTCAAGGAATACATGCAATGAGATTACTTATAGACACACAGTCATTTATTTGGTTTTTTGAAGCCGACAAAAAATTGCCCCTTTCTATCCGGGCTATGATGGAAGATGCTAAAAATGAACTTGCTGTTAGTATAGTGAGCTTTTGGGAAATTACCGTTAAAATGAGTTTGCAAAAACTTAACTTGTCAACCGATATTGAAACATTGATTAACAAATCCATGAAATATGGGTTTGAGACGATCTCTATTGAGCCGATCCATTTAATTACTTTATCTGCGTTGGATTTCTACCATAGAGACCCTTTCGACCGGATGATTATTGCGCAAGCAATAGCCGAACACATAAGCATAATCAGCTCGGATAGTATTTTTAAGTCCTATCCTGTCAACTGTATCTGGTGACCGTTAAGCATGTTGCTATTTTGAATTATGAAATTAACCTACATATATTTCTATTGATATTCCTGCACAGGGATTTACGACTAAAAACGACTCCCGACATGAAAACACTATTGTTCTTCTTCCTTGTAGCTCTGCATGCCACCGTGTGTCTGGCACAGCCGAAAGCCGGCGTGGTGTCGGGGCGCCTCATTGTGAAATTCAAACCGGCAGCTTACGAACAGGCCGTGCAGACCCGGCCGGCCATGCGCACGCAAGGGGTTACGGCCGCCAAAACCTTGACGATAGGCCTCGCCGGGATAGACAAACTGAATGAACAGCACAAGGCCGTATCCATGTACCGCCTGTTTCCGTATGCCGGCAAACATGAAGCCATGCAGCAGAAATTCGACTTGCACCTCTGGTATGCCGTTGTCCTCGACGAAAGCTTTGACCCTCGCGAGGTGGCGGGAAAATATATCGCCGACAACGATATCGAATGGGCGGAACCCATGCCCGTAATACGAAACGTAAATGATGAACTTACTTTTGACGGCGCAAACCCTGTGGCGCCAACTGCCGCCTTCCCCAACGACCCGCATTACGGCAAGCAATGGCACTACGAAAATACCGGCCAGACCGGTGGCGTGGCCGGCATGGATATCCGCCTGCCGCAAGCTTGGAACATCACAAAAGGCAATCCGCAGGTGGTTGTAGGCATCGTGGACAGTGGGGTAGATGTTACGCATGACGACCTGAAAGGCAGCCTGTGGGTCAATGAAGCGGAACGCGATGGAACATCCGGCGTGGACGACGACAACAATGGATACATCGACGATATCCATGGGTTTAATTTTACCTCGGGATTCGGTTTTAATCCCAATCAGCAGCCGTATGGCCCGGCGCCTATTGTGGCTTCGGAACACGGCTCACACGTGGCGGGCACCATTGCGGCTACCACCAATAACGCTACCGGCGTGGCGGGCATTGCCGGCGGCGACGGCGTTAATCGGGGCGCGCGCCTCATGGTTTGCCAGACAATGACCGATGAGGTTAAGTCGGGCCACATCACGGCTGCCATAGCCTATGCCGCCAATAACGGCGCGGCGATTATACAGAACAGTTGGAGCATAGGGGAGCCCAGCACATCCATACGTAAGGCTATACAATATTTTATAGCCGCTGCCGGAACCGATGGCCGTGGCAATGCGTTGCCCGGCACGCCGATGAAAGGCGGAATAGCTATTTTTGCAGCGGGCAATGACAACATATCCCTAAAAGGTTATCCGGCGTCTTACGAGGAGGTGCTGGCAGTGGCCGCCACCAATCATTATGGACGGCGTTCCTACTATTCCAATTATGGCGATTGGGTGGACATTTCCGCGCCGGGCGGCGACGTGCAGGAAAAAACGGCAGGCGGCGTCTACAGTACTCTACCCGGTAATCGATATGACTACTTTCAAGGCACCTCTATGGCGTGCCCCCATGTATCGGGTGTGGCGGCATTAGTCCTGTCATGCTTCGGCAGCGAAACCTATACGCCGGATTTGTTGCGCGACCAACTGCTTGTAACAGCAATGCCATTACTTGACGACCCGCAGTACCAATCCGGACAAATGGGCTCCGGCCTGATTAACGCTTTCAAAGCCGTGTCGGAGTTTGTGCCGGTAACGGGCATTACGCTGCCCGCCAACCATAGCGTACAGGTAGGACGAACGGATACGATATATGCAACGATACTGCCGGCCGATGCCACCAACCAACGCATACAATGGACGTCTTCTTCCCCGGGTATTGCCGCTATTAATGAAGCAAAAGGTATCGTAACCGGCGTCGTCGAAGGGGCGGCTACCATCACAGCCACTACCCGCGATGGCGGATTTGCGGCTACAACTACCGTCAACGTACTGCCTGTATTGGCCGACAGCATCCGGCTCGCGCCACAGCGACTAATAGTAAACCAAGACGCTACCACCGGAGTCGGTATAGTGTTTTATCCCTTTGACGTTACGCACAAAGAACTGGAATGGCGCAGTAATGATGAAACAATCGCTTTAGTGGACGACAACGGACAAATAACCGGCATGAAATTAGACAGCACCTACGTCGTAGCTACGATAAAAAACACTACAGTTAAAGACAGCTGTTTGGCAGTTGTTGTGCAACCGGTAAAGGGGGTGAATATTCTCCCTGCCGGCGTTATTCGCCTGGTGAAAGGCGACGCTACAACACTACACGCGGAAATCATCCCTGCTGACGCCCATAATAAAACCGTATTTTGGAACAGTAGCAACACGAAAGCAGTTACTGTTAAAGACAACTTGCTCACGGCCAAGGCGCCCGGAGAGGCAAGCGTGACTGTTCGCACGGAAGACGGCAACCACACCGCCGAAGTCCGGGTAACGGTGTACGAAGCGGAACATGCCCCGCAGGGCTTCAGCCCCAACGGCGACGGCGTCAACGATTATTTCGTGTGCGCGCTCGATAACCGCGACACTTACACCCTCACCGTATTCGACCGCTCGGGACAGGTGCACTACCGCTCATCCAACTACCAAAACAATTG
>JAIRMK010000066.1 GCA_031258755.1 Prevotellaceae bacterium | reverse complement strand
CGGTCGGTGTTCTTACTGGAAGGCTGGATGATTTCGCTGTGTGGCGTGGTGTGCGGGGTGCTCGGCGGACTGTTGCTGTGCTTCCTGCAACAGCAGTTCGGTATTGTGGGCATGTCCGGCAACTTCTTAGTGTCGGCCTATCCGGTGACGGTGCTGTGGAGCGATGTGTTGTGGGTGGCCGTGTCGGTGGCCGGCATTGGCTTTGTAGCTGCCTTGTTGCCCGCATGCGCCGTCAGGGCGCGATAGCAAAAAACAAATCCGTGTTTATCCGTTAAATCTGTGTCATCTGTGTGCTATATCCCGGCCGCATCTTCCAGTATTTTATTCATGGGAAAGTGTTTGAAAGAAAGGTTTTCTTTGCATTTCAGTGCGCTTTTGAGAAGTTTTGCTTTGATGTACAGGTAGGCGTTGTCGGCGGTGAGCCCCGAGGCGGTGTAGCGGTTTGGAGCGTGTGCCGGTAGCCGTTTTTTGATGCGCCGTTGCAACGCCTCCAACGCTGCCGGATTGGCGGAAGGCATGGTAAACCTGCAAAACTCATCAATCGGACTGTTGTCGTCCAAGTGAGCCAGAAAGACGGGATATATGATGCGGGAGTATGCCCGCAAAAAATCTTGCAGAAAAGGATTGGACGCTAAATAGTGGTTTTCTATGGCGTACGTGTAGGTTTGCAGGATAAAATCTTTTGCGCTGTAAGGCGGTGGTGTTTGCTTGAGGTAGTCGTAGTCGCTGTCTATGCAAATGAAGAAGCGGCGGCTCAAGTATGGCCGGTATTTCAGGCACTGTTTTTTCCCCGAAGTTTGGTCTTCCCGGTTGTCGGAGCCCGACACCGGCCGCACGTTCAGGCCGGCTTGGGCAAGTACTTGTTTCCAGAATATTTTGTCGGTTTCACCTTCCACATGCACAATGGCGTCGAGTCTTTTCAGGTAAGTCTGATCGATATACCACCGCGCCCACTTGCGATAAAAGTTGTTGCCGGGCGTCATTGCTTTCGCAATAATTCTTCCATGAAAATCACCTTGTCGTTCCATCCGTCGCCGAAAATGCCGGGGGAATGGGTGGCGATAATCAATTGGCAGCTGGGATTGAATTTCCGGATGGTGTGGACCAGTTTATATTGCCAGTCGATATCTAAAGAAATTTCGGGCTCGTCCATTAGTAACACGAAAGGCTCTTTGTCTTGTATGAGCGCATGGGTTAGAATAATAAGCAGCTGTTTTTCGCCTGCCGAGAGGTGTTCGAGCGACAACTTTTCGCCGGTGCTGTGTTTGAAAAATACGTTGTTGCCTTGTATGCAGAATGTTTTTCTGGTGGTGAAAAAGAAATCATTGACCGTGCTAATCCATTGTTGTAGCCGTTTATTGACGCGGTTGCTGGTAGCCTGGCTTTCCGTGGCTTTCAACCGGTAGCTGTTGAGCGACATCTCGTGAGTGTCGAAAATGGCGGCCATGAGGCGTGCGGAGAGCGGCGACATTTCCTGATCAAGCGCTTTCTTTTCTTTTATGATTTCATCAAACGTGTTTACGAAATGGTATTGGCACTGATTATAACACAGATTGCCGTTTTTCCCATCATGAATCTTAATATCGATGTTGTCGCCGGCTATGCGCAGGATATATCCGTGCGAAAGAAACCGATGTAGCTCAAGGTCTGCATTGGCGCGGCACGAGAGCGCAATATCCAGTATCCGCAGCAGTGTGCTTTTTCCGCTGCCGTTGCTGCCTACCAATATATTTACATCGGGATAGGGCTTCCAATCGATGCTATATTGTGACCAAAATCCGTCTATTTTAACAGTTCGTATCATATTTACTTGTGTAAGTGTATCATTCGTATGAAAACACAAAGATACGAAATTATTTGTCATAATCTCTTGGCTTTCTTTAAAAAAGTTTGTATATTCGCACCCTATATTAAATATCACCGGAGGAGTGAGTATGGTAAAGAGTAAAACAGCAACCACAGAGAAGTCACGTTATAGCGACGCGGAATTGCAAGAATTTAAAGCTGTAATTCTTGATAAATTGGATAAGGCGCAAAAAGATTATAATCTTTTAATGTCGAGCGTAACGCATAGCGGAAGTAACGACACGGAAGATACTTCTCCCACATTTAAAGTGCTGGAAGAGGGCGCGTCTGCGCTTTCCAAGGAAGAATCGGGGCAATTGGCGATCCGTCAGCAAAAGTTTATCCGTTCCTTAGAGGCCGCGTTGGTGCGCATCGAAAACAAAACGTATGGTATTTGCCGTGAAACAGGAAAATTAATTCCCAAAGAACGTCTCTTATCTGTTCCTCATGCTACATTAAGCATTGAAGCAAAAAGCAGGTAACCGCCATCGCAATCGTAAATCATAAGTCGTAAATCGTAAATCCAAAAGGCATGAAGTTGTCCTCCGGAAAAATTGCTGTTATTGTTATTTTTGCAATTCTTGCTATTGATCAGGTTGTGAAAATCTGGATCAAAACACACATGGCGCTTCATGAGAGCATTCCCGTATTTGGGAATTGGTTTTCCATCTATTTTACCGAAAATCCCGGCATGGCTTTTGGCCTGAAGTTCGGAGGAGAAGTGGGAAAAATTTTCCTGACGGTTTTCCGTATCGCTTTGGTTGCGTTAATTGGCGTCTATATCTCCAGACTGATAAAAAGAGGCGCCCCGCTTGGCGTGATGGTGGGAATAGCGCTGATTTTTGCCGGTGCGGTGGGAAATATTATTGACAGTCTTTTTTACGGATTACTGTTTTCCGGCTCGGAGGGACAGGTGGCGACGCTATTCCCCGCCGGAGGCGGCTATGCGCCTTTTTTGCAGGGAAAGGTAGTGGACATGTTATATTTCCCAATTATTGAAACCACTTTTCCCACATGGCTTCCCGTGTGGGGAGGAGAGGAATTTATTTTTTTCCGTCCGATTTTCAATATTGCCGATTCGGCCATTACAACAGGGGTGATTTATTTGCTATTATTTAAGCGCGGCTATTTCTTGAAAAAGTAAATGAAGAAAACCATATTTGAAAAAATTAATTGGAATATTCTTTTTAACTGTGCCATGCGCCGCAGTGTTTGCGCAAATCCCTACGGTGCTCACACTGGCGCCCGATGCGCGTTCTACAGGAATGGCGAACCTTGGCGTAGCCACTCCGCCCGACATCAATTCGCAATATTTTAATGTGGCGAAATATGCCTTTTCCCAAACGCAAAGGGGAGGCGTGTCATTCTCTTACTCGCCTTGGCTGCATGCGCTGTCCGACGACATGAGTGTGCTCTATTTATCGGGCTTCGGGAAAATAGGGAATGGCCATTATCTCAGTGGGTCGGTGTCGTACTTTGCTGCGGGAAAATTTATCCTGACGGATGGCACGACTACCGTTACGCAAAGTCCGGCAGAATGGGCTATCGATGTGGGCTACTCGCGACAATTGTCGCCTTATTTTTCGATGGGTTTGACATTCCGTTACGTGTCGGCGATTTATGCGGAGCAGGGCATGCTGTCGGTATTGTCGGCCGGCGCTTTTGCCGCCGACGTGGGATTTTATTTCCGTATTCCTGTCGAACGGCAATCCTTATCGGCCGGATTGCAGATTGCAAATGTGGGGTCAAAGCTGGATATTGGAAATGACAATACGGCGTTTCTCCCCATCTCGTTGCGGCTGGGCGTGCATTATGAAATGAATGTTCAGGATATTCATGCGTGGGGTTTTGGCGTGGAAGCGAATAAACCTTTGGTTCCGGAAGATGATGCCGATGCGGGCGTCTTTGCCGGCATGTTCAAGTCATTTGGAAACTCATTTTCGGAAATTACGTTTGGCTTTGGCGCCGAATATACGTGGAATAATTTATTGGCGGCGCGTGCAGGCTATTTGTACAACCATGAGCAATATGGCGGCCGCGCTCATTTTTCTTTTGGGGCCGGCATTTCCTACCACAGGCTATTATTCGATGCCTCTTACTGGTTGCCGACATCGAGCGGCAACAATGCGTTGAACAATACGTTTTACGTCACGCTGGGATATGTGTTCTAAAAAAACCGCCCACCTGTGCGGATGGGCTTGTACTTACTTCTTCTTAGCCCTTTCTTGTATGCGCAAACGTGTCATTCGTTCACGCAGGCCGCCTTCCGAGAGAAATTGCCTCTCCAGCGTTTCAAGTTGCCTGAACAATAAGTAATCCGTATGCCGTAGCAAGCAAATAGCAATGTTCGCAATAGTTTCGGAGGGACGTGGCATGACAATTTTCATGTAGAATGCAGCATCATTGTGAATACGGCTGAGTTCGTACATTTTCTTTGCTTCAATGGAATCCTTTTCCCAAATACGTCCCTTTACAGGGTCGGTGTACGATATTTTCCTGAGATAATCCTCATAGTCGGCCCAAAGCTCATGCAGACTTGCCTTGGCCACGCCAATCAGCTTGATTTCCGTTTCGGCGGAAATAGCCGATGCCTTGCAGCCCTCTATGATATTTTGCTTGCCGGAGCGCGCAGCCTGCACCATTTGGTCAATGGTGCGATCGCCGCGCCGGAGAAATTTTCCGCAGAAGAAGCAAGTAATGTCATAAATCGCCTCGGCTTTCTGATAACTGTGTAGTTTTCGGTAGTTACCCGGATTACGGTATAAACTGTTATTGTTTTCCATTTCGTGGTGGTTAAAAAATTATGGCAAATATACACTTTTTTCTTTATAAATACTCTCCCCCAAAAAATAACCCCGCCCATACAGGCGGGGTTCAACGGTCGGCAGTTAGGTGTAAGATTTGGTTTGGTGTCTTTTAAGGCTTAAAGTCTTTAAGTCGTTCACCCAATGGCGACTATGTGACTCTCCACAGGATAAAACCGCCCACCTGTGCGGGCGGCGGCTGTTTCAAGATTTAAAAATTCAAAGATTTAAGCAGGCGGGTGGCGATTATTCATTTACCCATTTCACATAAACCACCGTATTATCGTCGGAAACGTAAAGCGGTTTACCGGAAAACAGAGCACTAATCATTTCGTCCGTTTCCGTACAGGCGGCATTTTTGTAAAATCCCTCTATTCGCTTACCCTGTAAGGTCGGCGCATAATAAGTCACGTCTTCCAGTTGCAGTCCGTCTTCGGGAAGATATACGCCAAATCCCCTGCCGGGAGTACTATAATGTCCCGTGTAAAAGATTGTTTCGCCCAGACCCTCGCCCCAGACAAACTTAACCGGATGTTGTTCTCCGGCGGGAGTATATTCGTCTTTCACTGTTCCTGCTGTAATGTTCGGAACAGCCGTGTAGGCAATCGTTACATTGTTTTTGTCAATGTACTGCGCGGCGAGCGATTGTGTGCGGTAACTGCTTATGGCGGTTATTTTCCCGCCGGTTAACGTAAACTTCACGGTGTCGGTCAATCCTTCGTGTGTATAATGTCCGGTATATACATTGCCGGTAACCGTCCATTGATGATGTAGCAAACCTGTCGAATTTAAAGTTCTTCCCACCTTGCTGACGGTTTCATCGATATAATATGAAACAGGCGTTTCCGACCAGAATTTTTCACTGTCGGTTACGGTATGGTAACGCCATTTGCCACTTTCAGAAGCCACATATACGCTATTGTTTTCAATGTATTGCTGCGGATTGCCGATGGTGTAGTTAAAACCCTGCTTATACAGTTTTTTCGCATTGCGGTTGAACGAGAAAACATAATGCGTTGTTTCCCACGTCGAGATATATACCTGATATAGTTGGGAAATATTTTCTATGTAAATTTCGTCGTTTTCTTCTTTGAGTTGGGAAAGCGCGGATTGCAGAGCTTGCGGCAAATCGTTTGAGGGTTCTTCTTCCTCAGGAATTGTCCCATCTTCCTTCACTGCCTTTTGCGTAACGGTAATGGATATTTCTGTACTTTCGCACAAAATGGTAATCACTGCCGTACGGTCAGCTCCGGTGGTGTTGGACGATAGTATAATAGCAATGGTGTATGTGCCTTCCTTGTCTCCGTGATCTGGACTAATCGAAATCCATGTAGTCGTTCCGGAGGTAGAAGGAGGTGGCGCCTCTGTAGGAACTGCACGCATTGAGCCGGGAACAGGTACAGCATTCCCGGAGGTTGTAATGGATGAAGTCCATGCGCCGGTAGTGGTAAATTGTACATTGTTTCCCTGTGTGTCGTCGGCGTAAACGTTTTGGGTTAATGCCTGCTCATCCTGTACCGTTATCGGCGCAGGAGAAGTTTCAGATTCCGATTCACACGACCAAAAGGTCATTCCTGACATGGCTGCCAAAAGCATTGTCAGTAGGTTTAAATGTATTTTTTTCATAATTTTTGTATTTAAAGATTTAAAATTTAATAATTTCAATTTCACAGAGAACACAGAGGTACACAGAGAGCCACAGAGGGTCGGACGGACGTGGCATGTCACGTTTCTACCGCCAACTGCTCCGGCATACTGCTACTATGGTATTATCGCGCTCTGTATCTCGCTCCAGGGCCCTTTTTGGCCGGTGGTGTTTTCCCAGCGCAGGCAGAAATACACGGCGCTGCCGCGTTGCGACTCGTCAAACTCGAGGGTGAGGGGCGTGTGCGTGTCGAACGACGAGTTCACCAAGTCGTTCACCGAGGCGGGCGGTGCGCTGAGGATGCCCCACTTTGCTTCGGCGCCGTGCTGCCCCTTGGGCTTCGCCTTCGATTTTTTACTCCCCTGATCGTAGAAGTGGATGGTGAGACGGCGGATGGTGCCGCTGTCGATGTCATAGTCCGGGTACGTGGTAGCTACCGGCGCCGGCGTGTGGCCGCCGCTGCTGTGTTTGGGCAGTCCCATGGCGTCCAAATCGACGTCGGTAACTAGCGGGTTGCCTTTCAGCATGCCGGTGTAGAGTTGCCGGTAGCTCGGCACAAACACCTTTTCCGCCGCCGCCAGCGCATCCGTTTTCAGGTGGGTGCGCTCTGCCGGGTTCTGCCAGTCGGCAAACGCGGTGGAGAACGCCGAGAACTTGGGCGAGAAGTCCGCGTCGAACCATTGGCCGTATGGCGTCATGGGGCCAAAGCCCATGCGCTCGCGGTTCATCGGTTCTGTTAAATAATTGTTGGTTTGTTGCGCCTTGTCGTGCAAGGCTTCGTGATTTTGAGGTAACCAGTC